>JAIWOL010000087.1 GCA_020216925.1 Thiobacillus sp.
TGTGGCGCGCCCGAAGAGATTCGAACTCCTGACCCCTTGGTTCGTAGCCAAGTACTCTATCCAGCTGAGCTACGGGCGCGTTGAAGGATGCGCATTATACGCAGATTTTGCGTATCTGCCATCTGCTTGTCATGATTTGGCGGAGACGGAGGGATTCGAACCCTCGATACAGGTTTAAGCCCGTATGCTCCCTTAGCAGGGGAGTACCTTCAACCACTCGGCCACGTCTCCGAACCGCCGCGCATTGTAGCGGAAGCCGGACAGCGGCGCTACCGTTGCATCCAGCGTCGGCATCAGGCGCGGGGCCTGGATGGGTGGCTGAGAATGAACCAGGCCCCATAGACCATGACAGCGGCCGTGATCGCGATGGTCCAGGGTGCCATCTGGGCGTAGAGGAGCATGTAGACCATGCTCAGGACCATGCTGGTCAGTGAAAAAACCTTGGCGCGCAGCGGGATGACGCGGTGCAGCTTCCAGTTCTGCAACGGCGGGCCGAAAATGCGGTGCGTGTAAAGCCAGTCGTGGAAGCGCTGTGAGGAACGCGAAAAGGCCCACAGCGCGAGCAGCATGAACGGCACGGTCGGCAATCCGGGCAGGACAGTGCCGAGCGCGCCCAGCGCGAAAAAAAGCCAGGCCAGGGCAAAGTAGAGCGACTTCATGTCAGCTCGGCATGCCTGGCTTTGGAAGGATCAGTTGCCGGCCTTGTCGAGCTCGAAGGCGGAATGCAGCGCGCGCACCGCGAGTTCCATGTATTTGTCCTCGACGACGACCGAGATCTTGATTTCGGAGGTGGAAATCATTTGCAGGTTGATGTTTTCCCTGGACAGCGTCTCGAACATCTTGCGGGCCACGCCGACGTGCGAGCGCATGCCCACGCCGACGATGGAGACCTTGGCGATCTTGTCGTCGCCGGTGACTTCGCGTGCGCCGATGGCCGAAGCGGTGGTTTTGACAAGGTCGAGTGCCTTGGCGAAATCATTGCGATGAACGGTGAAGGTGAAGTCGGTGGTGTTTTCGTGACCTACGTTCTGCACGATCATGTCGACGTCGATATTGGCGTCGGCGACCGGGCCGAGAATCTTGTAGGCGATGCCGGGGTGGTCGGGTACGCCGACGACGGTGATCTTGGCTTCGTCGCGGTTGAAGGCGATGCCGGAGATGACGGGTTGTTCCATTTGATCGTTTTCCTCGAACGTGATGAGGGTGCCGTCGCCTTCGTCCTGAAAGCTGGACAGCACGCGCAGTTTGACCTGGTATTTGCCGGCGAACTCGACCGAGCGGATTTGCAGTACCTTGGAGCCGAGGCTTGCCATTTCGAGCATTTCCTCGAAGGTGATCGTCTTGAGGCGTTTGGCTTCCGGCACGACCCGGGGGTCGGTGGTGTAGACGCCGTCGACGTCGGTGTAGATCTGGCATTCGTCGGCCTTGAGTGCCGCCGCCAGCGCCACTCCGGTCGTGTCCGATCCGCCCCGGCCGAGTGTGGTGATATTGCCGTCGGCGTCCACGCCCTGGAAGCCGGCGACCACGACCACATGACCGGAATCCAGATCGCGCCGCATATTGGTCTCGTCGATGTTGAGGATGCGGGCCTTGGTGAACGCATTGTCGGTGAGAATTCTCACTTGACTGCCGGTGTAGCTTTTTGCCTTGAGGCCCAGATCCTTCAGGGCCATGGCCAGCAGCGCGATGGTGACCTGCTCGCCGGTGGAGACCAGCATGTCGAGCTCGCGCGGGTCGGGCGTGGCCTGGATTTCCCTGGCCAGACCGATCAGGCGGTTGGTTTCGCCGGACATGGCAGACAGCACGACGACGACCTGGTGTCCAAGCATCTTGAACTTGGCGACGCGTTCTGCAACGGCGCGAATGCGTTCGACGTTGGCGACCGATGTGCCGCCGTATTTTTGTACGATGAGTGCCATGGTTGTGATGGGGAAGTTAAGCGGATGATTTTAATGGATCAGCGCTCGAAAAGCGCGATCGATTCGACGTGTGCCGTGTGCGGGAACATGTTGGCCACGCCGGCTGCGCTGAGGCTGTAGCCCTTGACGTGTACCAGCACCTCGGCGTCGCGCGCGAGCGTGGCCGGATCGCACGAGACGTAGACGATGCGCTGCGGCCCTCCGGCGTCGGGCAGGGCTTTCACGAGCTCGATGGCGCCCGAGCGCGGTGGATCGATCAGCAGTTTGTCAAGGCGCCCGAGCGCAGAAAATTTTTGCGGGGTGATCTCGAACAGGTTGTCGACCTCGAAGCGGGCGTGGTCCAGCCCGTTGCGCAAGGCATTTTCCCGCGCCCGGGCGACCAGTTCCTTGCTGCCCTCTATGCCGATCACGCTGGCGCCGCTGCGGGCGATCGGCAGGGTGAAATTGCCCAAGCCGCAGAACAGGTCGGCTATCCGCTCGCCGGGCCGGGGGGCAAGCAGGCGCATGGCGCGACGGATCAGGGCGCGGTTGATGCCGATGTTGACCTGGGTGAATTCCGTCGGTTTGAACGGCATGACGAGACCGAATTCCGGCAGGCTGTAGCCGAGTTCCGGCGCAACCAGCGGCCAGAATGGGCGTGCCGTTTCCGGTCCCTTGTGCTGTTCCCATATCTGGATGCCGTGCCGCTCGGCAAAGGCCTGCACGATGGGAACATCGGCCTCGGTCCAGGGTTCGAGCAAGCGAAACACCAGCACCGTGATTTGCTCGCCCGCGGCAATTTCAATCTGCGGGATACGATCCGCATTAGACAGATGTCCGATCAGTTCGCGCAGGGGTTGAATCAGGGCCGACACATCGGCGGTGAGCACCTCGCAGCTCGCCATGTCGGCAATGAAATTCGAACGTTTTTCGCGAAACCCTACCAGGCCGCCGCCTTTCTTGGGCACCCAGCGCACCGACAAGCGGGCGCGGGTGCGATAGTGCCAGCTCGGGCCATGCAGCGCGGGCAGGATGAGCGCCGGCCTGACCTTGCCGATGCGGGCAAGGTTGTCTTCCAGCACACGCTGCTTGGCGGCGACCTGCGCCGACGCCTCAAGATGTTGCATCGAGCAGCCGCCGCAGCGGCCGAAATAGCGACATTTGGGTTCGGTGCGCTGCGCGCTCGCCTTGAGGATGGTGACGGCGCTGGCGGAGTTGTATTTGGCGTGCTTGCGATAAATGGCGATTTCTGCGCGTTCCCCTGCCAGTGCGCCGTCGACGAAGGTGACCTTGCCGTCGATGCGTGCGACGCCATGTCCCTCGTGGTCGAGGGAGAGAATATCGACCACCGGGTTCATGCCCAGGCCGCCAGAAATTCCTGCCAGTGCGTGGCGGCATGGCCAGCCACGGTGTTGCGCGCGAGTTCGATTTCGGCGGCGTAGGCGGCGTCTGTGAGCGTGCCGCGCATTTTCTGGAAGCGCAGGTAGACCAGCCAGGTGTTCATCACGTCGGTTTCGCAGTAATTGCGGATGGCGTCGATTTCACCGGCCTGCCAGGCCTCCAGCACTTTCGAGCCGTTCATGCCCAGCTTGCCGGGAAAGCCGCACAGTCTGGCCATGTCGTCGAGCGGCGCGTTGGCGCGCGGCTGGTACATCGCCAGCACGTCCATCAGGTCGAGATGGCGGGTGTGGTAGCGGCCCAGATAGCTGTTCCACTTGAAGTCCTTGTCGTCGTCGCCCCAGTCCCAGTAGCGCGGCGCGGCAACGCCGTGAATGAGGCCGCGGTAGTGCAGCACCGGCAGGTCGAAGCCGCCCCCATTCCACGAGACGAGTTGTGGCGTGTAGCGTTCGATACCATCGTAAAAGCGCTGGATCAGTTCGGCCTCGCCGCTGTCCGGTTCGCCCAGCGACCAGACCTTGAGCTGGTCACCGCTCCTCAGCGTGCAGGAAATGGCGACCACGCGATGCAGATGATGCGGCATGAAGTCGCTACCGGTCTTTTGCCGGCGCGCAAGCAGGGCCATTTCTGCCAGTTCCGCCTGCGGCAGCGCAGCTGGATCTATGCCGTTGACGGCGGCAAAGCCCGGCAGGTCGGGAATCGTCTCGATATCGAAAACCAGGGTGGGGTACATGGACGGCCGTGAAAAAACCGTCATTTTACGCTGTCGCGCCGGCGGGGCGCGTCAGAGCAGGGCTGTGTCGAGTGCGGATGCGGCGATCAGGGCGTCCAGGTAGGAAACGGAAATCTGGTGCAGCGGAATACCGAGTTTGCCGGAATAAGCAGCAAGGGTATCCGCATCATTGGTTTCGCAGGCATGGACGAGCTGTAGCAGATCAGTTGCCGGAGAAGGCTTGCCGGTCAATGCCCGGGCGGCTGCGTCAGACACCCCCAGTGTTCGGGCAAGCGACTCGGGCGGCAGCGCCAGGATATGGGCTGCAATCGAAAGCAGGCCGATTACAAACGCGCTGGCTGCATTTTCGGTGGGGGCGCACAGGCGTGTGATCTTGCCCATGAACAATGCCCGCGTCAGTGCGGTGACCACATGGTGCCGCGTAGTCCCGGCGGGATGCGCGCCTGACAGGGCCAGCAGGGCGGCGACCCGGCTGGCGCGTTGCGATCCCAGCATGACGAGGGCGTGTGCAGCGGATTCGGCGGGGCGGCTCAGGCCACCGGCCGGAGAATTGGCAATGGCAAGCAGGCGCGGCGCCATGCCGGGGTTGAGCCGGAAAAATGAAATCAGCATATCGACCGACTGCCCCAGGGCAATGCGCAGCAGGTCGAGTTGCATGGCCTTTTCCTGCGAGTTGCCGGTCTGCGCGGGCTCGACAGGCATGGCGGCTGGCTTGAACCAGGTATGGGCCGGCCAGTTCGTCTGGGCGCCGGTGGCTATTCCTTCGACGACGAGCTGGACAGGGCCGCCGGGTGGCGCGCAGTCGGCCCGGCAGGCCAGATAGCGCCATGCGCCCACGCTGTCGCGCAGCAGCGGATGGGTTGCGTCCAGCGACGGACAAAAGGTCAAACCTGCATCCTGCAGGGCCAGCGCGCGGGCAAGCTCATGCTCGTTGCTGAGGTTCACGCGCCAGACGACGCGCGGATGGTTGAGTTCGGACAGGATATCGCTGAAGAGAATGTCCGTCCCAATCTCGACGAAGAGCGGCAATGGCCCTGTTACGCCCCCCCGCACCAGTGAATACAGGCCGGTCAGCAGCATGTCCTCGTCCATCTGTTTCAGTTCGGGCGGCGCGTCGGGTGCGGCGATCTGGCCGCGCAAAACCAGCTGATGGGCGACCAGGTTGGCATTGCGGTCGAACAGGGGATCAAAGGAAAGAAAGCGCGCGCGCAGGTCTTCTTCGCGCGTAGGGGTGTTGCTGTCCACGCCCAGCATTTGGGTCACCACAACTGGCTGTTGCGTTGCGCCGGTATTGATGCCCCCGCCGACTATGCGCGGCGGATGAGAGTCGTCCGAGATCATGGCGTGACCGAAAAATGCCGGCTCGAAAATTTTTGTAAGCTCATTCTAGTCCTGTGAACCGACTGTAGTGCATTTCGGTCATGATGGCGGCACATGTCCATTCCCATGACTGATTCAATCGAGGAGCAGCCCATGCACCGTAGCGTACTCAACACCCTCATTGCCGGCACGTTTGCGGTTTCTCCGCTGGCTGGCGCTGCGCCGCGCGACGAAACCGTGACGACCGTGGCTGGCCAGCAGTCGGTTGCCGTGACCATCTACAACGACAATCTGGCGCTGGTGAAGGATGCTCGCCAGGTGAAGCTTGGCCGCGAGCTCAACCGGCTGGCCTGGCGCGAGGTGTCGGCGCAGATGCGCCCGGAAACCGCGCTACTGCGCAATGTCTCTAACCCGGGCGGGTTCCGCCTGCTGGAACAGAATTTTGATTTTGACCTGCTGACGCCGGGCAAACTGCTCGACAAGTATGTCGGGCGCGAGGTGGGGGTGATCCGGACCAATCCCGCCACCGGCGCAGAAACCCGCGAAAGCGCAACCGTGCTCTCGACCAACGGCGGTGTTGTCCTGAAATTTGCCGACCGCATCGAGACGGGCGTGCCCGGCCGGATTGCTTTTCCGGGCGTGCCCGACACCCTGCGCGACAAGCCCACGCTGGTCATCTCGCTGGTAAACGCGATGGCGGGTGCGCAGAACCTTGAACTTTCCTATCTCACTGGCGGCCTGTCCTGGCGGGCCGACTATGTGGCCGAACTCAACGCCGACGACAGCGCGCTCGACCTGAACGGCTGGGTGACGCTCACCAACCAGAGCGGCGCCGCCTATCCCAATGCCAGGCTGCAGCTGGTGGCGGGCGACCTCAACCGCGTGCGCGAAGCGCAGCCAGCGCCGCGCGCCATGATGGCGATGGCAGCCAAGGTTGCCGATGCGGCCGAAATGCAGCAGGAATCCCTGTTCGAATACCACCTCTATACCCTGCAACGCCCCACCACGCTGGCGGAAAACCAAACCAAGCAGGTGGCGTTGATGTCGGCCACGCGGGTGCCGGTCAACAAGGAATTTCTGCTGACCGGGGCCGACTATTACTACTCCGGCCAAGTGGGCGAAATTGGACAGAAAATGAAAGTCGGGGTGTATGTCGATTTCAGGAACAAGGGCGAAGGCCTGGGCATGCCCCTGCCCAAGGGCGTGATCCGCGTCTACAAGAAGGACAGCCAGGGCAACGCGCAATTCGTTGGGGAAGACCGCATCGACCATACTCCCAAGAACGAAACGCTGCGGCTCAAGCTGGGCGACGCTTTCGACGTGACGGCAGACAAGAGGCAGACCGCCTTCCAGAAGCTGGCCGGCAGCGGACGATACAACTATGTATTCGAATCCGCTTACGAGATCGTGCTGAAAAATGCCAAATCAGAGCCGGTAACGGTGACGGTACGCGAGCCGATGCCAGGCGACTGGGCCATGCTCGCGGAATCGCAAGCGCACGCCAAGGCGGCATCGGGCACGGCTGAATGGAAGGTGAAGGTGCCTGCCGAGGGACAGACCACGCTGACCTACCGTGTGCGCGTCAGGTACTGAGCCCGCGCCGCCGGCGGATGTCGGCGATGAGGCCCAGGGTCGAGCCGTCGTGTTCGCCGATCACCCGCACCGAGCTCAGCGCGGCGCGGATGGGTGGCGCAAGCTGCTTGCCCAGTTCCACGCCCCATTGATCGAAACTGTTGATCTGCCAGATCACGCCCTGCACGAACACCTTGTGCTCATAGAGCGCGATCAGCATGCCCAGCGTGTGCGGGTCGAGCTTCTGGTAGAGCAGGGTATTGCTGGGCCGGTTGCCCGGAAACACCTTGTGTGGCGCCAATGCCCGGGCGGCTTCGCGGCTCATGCCCTGCGCGATGAGTTCCGCCTCGATTACCGCGCGTGATTTGCCTTTGAGCAGCGCTTCGGTCTGCGCGAGGCAATTCGCCAGCAGCCATTCATGCTGATCGGCGAGCGGCGTGGGATTGACCGCTGCCACCAGAAAATCGGTCGGGATCAGCCGTGTCCCCTGGTGCACCAGCTCAAAAAAAGCATGCTGCCCGTTGGTCCCGGGCGCGCCCCAGACAATGGGCCCGGTGTTGTAGTTGACCTGCTTGTTGTCACGGTTGACGTTCTTGCCGTTGGATTCCATGTCCAGCTGTTGCAGGAACGGGACCAGCAGGCGCAGGCGCTGATCGTAGGGGAAGATGCCGTAGGTATCAGTACCCCAGAAATTGCCATACCAGATGCCAAGCATGCCCAGAATCACGGGCATGTTGGCGTCAAGCGGCGCTTCCCGGAAATGGATGTCCATGGCGTGCGCGCCGGCAAGCAGGGCCTGGAAATTGCCCCAGCCGATCAGCAGGGCGATGGAAAGTCCGATGGCCGACCACAGCGAATAGCGCCCCCCCACCCAGTCCCAGAAGATGAACATGTTGTCCGGGTCGATGCCGAAGGCTTGGACGGCCGGAGCGTTGGTCGAAAGCGCGACAAAGTGACGCGACACAGCCGCCGGCGCATGCAGGGCAGAGAGCAGCCAGGCTTTGGCCGAATTGGCATTGGCCAGGGTTTCCAGCGTGGTGAAGGTCTTGGAAGCCACGATGAAAAGCGTGGTTTCGGGGTCGAGCGATTTGAGCGTGATGGCCAGATGCGCCGGATCCAGGTTCGATACAAAATGCACCCGTATGCTTTCCAGGGCGTAGTGGTCGAGCGCGGCGCACACCATGGCCGGCCCCAGGTCGGATCCCCCGATGCCGATATTGACCACGTCGCGTATGGGCCTGCCTGTGTACCCCAGCCAGCTGCCGTTGTGTATCGATTCGACGAAACGCTGCATGCGCCCCAGCACCTTGGCCACTTCTGCCTCGATATCCACGCCTTCAACGCGCAGCGGCGGGCGCGAGGGCGCACGCAGCGCGGTGTGCAATACCGCACGGTTTTCCGTGAAATTGATGCGCTCGCCCCGCATCATGGCGTCACGATATTCTGGCAGGCCCGATTCCACAGCCAATTGCTTCAGCAGCTCCATCGTCTCGGCTGTCACGCGGTTCTTCGAGTAATCGAGCAGAAGATTGCCGCAGCGCAGCGAGAGCCGGTTGAAACGCTGCGCGTCCTCGCGGAAGGCATTGCGCATGTCGAAATGCCGCATGGATTTGTGATGCGCTGTCAGCGCTTTCCAGGCAGGGAGATGTTTGAGCGGAGTCATGGCTGGGAAAAAATGGGTTCGAGGCCGAAAAATATCATATGCCAGGCCGGAGACCGGGCTGCACGGCTGACCGAGATCAAGCGCGACTGTCGTGGAATCCTGCGCGCTTTGGGCAGATGACTTGAACGCAGGCAGCAAAAAAGCCGGGCTACCCCTGGCTTTTTTGCTGGAAGCTGCGGCTGCGCTTACTTGGCGGGGCAGGCCTTGTCGCCTGCAATCTTGCCCGGCAGTCTGAGGAAGGCTTCAAACGGGCCCATCACGCTCATGGCTTCCATCTTGGGGCCAGTGAATTTGAGGCGGCCGAACATCATGGCTTTCATGGGGCCGTACTCGCCTGCGCCCATTTCATTCCATTTTTCGGTGGTGGCGTGCATGGTGTAGTCGACGGCGTAATCCAGCTTGGGATTCTGAACCGCGCCGCCGTAGGTGCACATGGCCTTGCCGTCCTTGAGCTGGATTTTCATCTCGGTCTTGGTCTCTTCGCCGCAATCGGTACGGTAAAGATGAACGATCTTGTAGCCCCGATCCTTGTCGTTCTTGATCCATTTGTCAGCAAGACCGCCCGTCAGCTGGGGGTCCTTGTTCCAGGCGTCGCAGGCCTGAGCAGTCCACTCTGCGGACATCATGGCGGGGGCGGCCTGCGCGGCCCCGGCGAAAGCGGCGATGAGAACTGCGGCAATGCTGGTTGCGTATTTCATGGTGACTCCTCCTAGGTTGGAAAATTTACAGCTTGGTGGTATGCACGAAAAAATTTCGTAGGCGCACGGTAAACAGGGTAGGTCACCTTGTCAATGCGGCAGACGATTTTTTACCAATCCATACAGCCAGGTGCCCAGCAGGGCACCACCCAGCGCGGCAAGCGCGCCGATGGATCCCATGCCGACCAGCGCGAAAATCGGCCCCGGGCAAAGACCGATCACGCCCCATCCCAGGCCGAAGATAAAACCGCCCAGGATGTAATTGAGGTGCCCTGGTTCCTTGCTGGGTATGACGATGGCTTCGCCGTTCAGCGACAGCGCGCGGCCATAGCGTTTGAGCAGCAGCACGCTTGTGAGTCCGGTGGCGATGGCGCTCATCATGATTCCGTACATGTGGAAAGACTGGAAATAGAACATCTCCATGATGCGATACCAGGACGCTGCCTCGGACTTGATCATCACGAAGCCGAATGCCACGCCGGCCAGCAGGTAGGGCAGGTATTTCACAATGGCTTACCAGAAGAGTCTAAACAGGTACGGCGTGACCAGGTGGGCGGCAGTGAGTCCGCCGGCAAAAATGCCCACGACCGCCAGCAGGGACTGCAACTGGAGCGTCGAGAGGCCGGTGATGGCGTGACCCGAGGTGCATCCGCTTGCGTAGCGTGTGCCAAAACCGACCAGAATGCCGCCGACGAACATCACGCTTACCGACAGCCAG
>JAIWOL010000151.1 GCA_020216925.1 Thiobacillus sp.
GTGAAATCGAACAGCACGGGGGGCAGAAAACCGCCGGCAATCGGTACGTTCCAGTTGGAAAACATGGTCAGTGCGGCCAGCGACAGCTTGATGGGCTCCGGGTTGACAAAGACTATGCCGGCCAAAAAGCCGCCGAGCACGGCTCCGGCGGCGAACACCAGACTCCAGCTGTGTTTGCGCCAGTCATACTGGAAAAAATCCACGCTTACATGTTTTGGCTGAGCCATCGCGCACATGTGACGCAAATTGGAGGAAATGCCGAAGGAGCGGTTGCCTATCCACAGCATGAGCGGCACCATCAAGCCGATGATCGGACCGGAAACGTACCATGGCCAAGGGGCGTGCAACCAGGCGAGCGGGGTGTCCATGCGCTTTTCTCCGGACGGGCATTATTAGTCGAGTATTGAAGCAATTTATACCAAATCCTCCAGGCCTGTCATTTTTTAACGCGGTGTCGACAGACTTTGTTCGACTAGCGCGATGCGCCGGGCCAGGCGCGCCGCTTCCTCGCGGTCACCCCGTTGCACGGCCTGTTCGGCCTGAAGCTTGAGATAGGTCAGCAGTGGCTGGCGCCAGCCCTGGGCGGAAGCGGTTTCCGTGGCGACCGCCAGCGATTGCTGCGTGGCTTCCTTGCGCATGACCAGCAAACTGGCAGCGAGCAGGCGCGAAAGCGGATCGGCAATTTTTTCCAGTGTGGCAGGCCGCGTCTCCGGGGCGGCGCGCAAAAAATCGCGGTGCTGTGCCGGAAGAGACGAAGGATCGAGATTTGTCCAGGCCAGGGTGATGAAGCGATGATAGGCGGCGTCGTTGGCGGCAACGGGCTCGACGGCTGCCAGCTCGGCGTATTCCGCGCAGGCGTCGTCGATCAGCATCGCACGCCGGGTGGCGCAGCGTACCAACCAGAGGCGGGCGGTTTCCGCAACCCGCCCAGCGCCGCCGGTGGCAGCCACGGCTTGTTGGAAATAACGTTCTGCCAATACGTTTTCGCCCAGCAGCGCGTGTTTTTTGTAGCGTTCGATCAGATCGGCGGCGTCGGTTTTCCAGTCTGGCGGGGGCGGCCCGCCGCTGCCACAGGCGCTGAGCAGGGCCAGGAAGGTCGCGAAGACGAGGGCATTTTTTTTCATGGCAGTTTCACTTCGGGATCGCGTGCAAAGGGCCATTTTTTGTTGATTTCATTGACCAGCGCGTTGGCCTTGCGGACGGCATCGTCGATTTCGGCGCGCAGCCGGGCGATGTCCTGGGTGCCTGCTTTCACGTCGGACGAGATTTCGACCGCGTTTGCCATCAGCGCATCGGCTTTTTTCAGACTGGACTGGGCATCGTCCAGCATGGCGCGTATCTGCACCATCGAGGCTTTGGTTTGCGCGGCCATGCCATCCCGGGCAAAAAGCCAGGTGTCGGCCTTGGCTGCCATGCCGTCCATTTTCAGCGTCAGGCCATCGAGTTTGGTGATGAGCGCACGGGTCTTGTCCAGGGAATCGGTCACGGCCCGCGCCTTGTCAGGACTGCCCAGCACGCTTTCGAGCATGCCGTACTCGCCGGTCATGCGGCCGGTGACCGTTTGCATATTGGCCAGGGTGCCGACGATTTCCCCGTCCTTGCGGGTGAGATGCTCGACATTGGCGAGGATGGCCTTGACGCGTTCGACCAGTACCGGGATTTCCTTGCTGATGTCGGAGGTGAGCAGCAGCATGGTCGAATTGTCCGGCAAGGGTTCGGCCTTCAGGTCGGGCGAGTCGACACGAATCTTGGCGCCGCCGACGATGGGTTTGTCGAGTGTGAAAGTGCTCGATTGTCGGAGCCACTTGGCGTTGCGTTCCAGCAGGTCGACCTGGATGATGATGCCGCCGTCGTCGTTGAGGCCGAGCGCGCTGACCCTGCCGATTTCAATACCGGAAAAAACCAGGGGGACGCCGGGAGCCACTCCGTCGGCCGTTGCCGCAGCGAGTTTGAGGCGATAGGTGTCCTCGAAAAAACCGCGCGCATGCAGGAGGTAGACCAGGAAGCCGCTCAGCAGCAGCAGCGAAAACGCCACGAAGAGGCCGACCTTGAAGTGGAAGGGGTTGGATTGGGCTGCGTTCATTGCGGATAGAGCGCCTGGTTCCAGTCGAAATCGAAGATTTCCCACGTCCCGCCGATTTCCGATCGAGCGGCAAGCCGCTGGATGAAGGCAGGGTAGGGCACATCGTAAAGCATGGCACCCGGCCGGTCGATGACCAGACGCGGGCGTTTGAGCATGAGCGCCCGCGCCAGCTGGGTGACGAAGCGTTGCGCGGGGGTCATGTCCGGATCCCGCAGCCCGGCGATGTCGCCATGGCCCAGCCCATCGAGCATGGCCTGGGCCTGCCGGGTAGATTCGGCTGCGTTCAAATGCCGCTGGTAGAGCGGAATCAGCGCGATGTTGTCGCGGGCCGTGAGATTTGCCCGCAGCGGCAATTCGAGCGCCACACGCGCCACCGAATCATCCAGGGCGGCCACGGCGGCGAGCAGCGCGTCGCGATCGGCGAAGCGGGTCAGATGTATTTGAGCGCCAATGACAGCACCTCGATGACAACGATGGCGAAAAACACTCGCATCATGCCGCTCAGCACGGAGACGGGGACCATGAAGAGTTTTCTGGGCGTTTCCAGGCCGCTGACGACAGGGATGAGGGTGACAGCCAGGCCGAACAAGGCACATTTGATGATGAGTCCCGCCACGATGCGGAAATCGAAAATCCTGGCTACCGTCTGCGTGAAGGCACTCAACCCCGCCATCGTCAGGCCGTAAATCGACAGGTAAGCCAGCAGGAGTGCCAGCAGGCCTGCCAGCGAGGCAAGCGCGACCACAGAAATCACACCGCCGATCAGTCGCGGCAGGAACTCGAACTGCATGGGTGGAACCTTGCAGTGCGCCAGCGCATCCAACTCGTTGTTCACGCGCATCAGCGCCACTTCGGTATTGATGGCGCTGCCCGAGCGCAGTGCGATGAACAGCGCGGTAAGAAAAGGCAGCAGTTCCAGCACCAGTACGCGTATGGTCATCTCCGTGGCGAATTCGGTGAGCCCGAACTCGCGCGCAGTCGACAGGATGATGGTGACGAGAAGCCACGAAATGACCAGTGCATAGCCGAGAAAAACATGAAGAATCTGCACCGCAGTGAAATACACCTGCTTGATGACCACGTCGTAGGTGGCGCGATTCCAGGTCGAAGGCGCCAGCAACAGCAGGGCCGCCCGCCCTGCGAACGCGAAGAGCCCGTAGCCGACGCTGATCCAGCCGACGAACCGGGCACCGAGCGATTCGATGGAAGTCGCGAGAAAATTCATCGGATCATCTTAACGCCATCCACGAGGCTTGCGCCATCGAAGCGCAGCCCATAGAGTTTTGCAATCATACGAGGTGACGCCCATGAAAAATAACGTCCTGACTGCCAGCACGCTGGCGCTGTGCCTGCTGGCCGGAACGGCCGCAGCCACACCCGGCACGGTCCTGCGCGACGAGAAACTCTATTCCCAGCCCAGCGCCAGCGCGCCAGCCGCTGCCAGTGTGAGCAAGGGCGCGAATATCACCGTCCTGGCCAAGCAGGGGGGCTGGCTGCGGGTCACGTCAGGGCGGACTACCGGCTGGATCCGTCTGCTTTCTGTGCGCGTGGGCGGCGGCGGTCTGGCCAGCGTGGGGGTGGGCGATGTGGTGGGGGCGGCAACCACCCGGTCGGATCCCAGCAAGGTTGTGGCCGTGGCCGGTCTGCGCGGGCTGAACGATGAAGAACTGAAAGGCGCCCAATTCAATGCCGAGGAACTGGCGCGGCTCGACGCCATGGCTGTCAGCCAGGCCCAGGCCCGGAGCTTCGCCGCGGCCGGCGGTCTTGCAAGCGCGCAGATCAGGTTTTTGCCCAAGCCCCAGTCCAGCCAGCCGGCTACTTCGTGGGAGGATAACTGATGAGAGCCGCCCTTGCCCTGCTGCTGCTGTTCATGGCCGGCTCGCCCCTGTCGGCACAGGCTTTCGACTTGGGAAAACTGCTTGAAGAGCGCATCAACCAGGAACTGGAAAAACGCGACAAGTCGAGGCAGCAGCAGTCGGCGCCTGCGCAGGCGGCCCCGGCACAGCCTGCACCCGCTGGCGCGCAGAGCGCCGCGGCAAGCCCGCCCCCTGCCAGGCAGAAGGTCGACGCTGCGCAGATCGGCTTTGCGCTGTTCGGCGATTATTCGCTCGAAGAGGAAAACCGCATTGGCCGCCAGATTGCCGGCAACCTGCTGGGAGCGGCCAGGCTGGTGCCCGATGCCGCGCTGCAGCGTTACGTCAATGAGGTCGGACAATGGGTGGCGCAGCACAGCGGCCGGCCTGAGCTGAGCTGGCGCTTCGGCGTGCTCGACTCGGATGCGATCAACGCCTTCGCCGCGCCCGGCGGTTATATCTTCGTGACCAGGGGACTGTACCGTCTGCTGAACAGCGAGGCGGAACTGGCCGGGGTGTTGGGCCATGAAATCGCGCACGTCACGCAGAAACATCACCTGAAGCTGCTGAAGCAATCCAGCCTGATCGGTGCGCTGGGGCAGGCGGCGAGCAACAAGGTGAAGGACAGCGATCCGGCCATCCAGAACCTGATCGGTAACGGCGCCGAAATCATGGCGCGCGGGCTCGACAAAGAGGCGGAGTTCGAGGCCGACCGTATCGGCATGGTCTATGCCGCCCGCGCAGGCTACGATCCCTGGGGCCTGCCGAACGTGTTGCAGGACATGGCGGCTTTGCCGGCCAAGGACAGTCGCACCAGTCTCCTGTACAAGACCCACCCGCATCCGGCGGACCGTCTCTCGGCCCTGGGCGCCGCCGTGGGCGACCGCATGGACAACGTGCGCGGCAAGGAATTGTCTGGGCGCTTCTACCGCCTGCCGTGAAACGCCATGCCTCGGGCCTGATCCAGGGAGCGGTATCGGCGCTGTTCGTGCTGTTCATGGCGGCCTACGCCGCCGGCATGGTGCGCGTGGCGCCGATCGACCGGGTCGAATCCTGGCTCTACGACGCCTGGCTCAGGGCCACCGCGCCGCAGGGGGAGGACGACCGTATCGCCATACTCGACATCGACGAGGCCAGCCTCAAGTCAGTGGGCCGCTGGCCCTGGAACCGCGACGTCATGACGCGCCTGGTCGAGCAGTTGTTTGATCGTTACGGCGTGGCGGCCGTCGGATTCGACGTGGTGTTTGCCGAACCAGACACAAGTTCGGGCCTCGATCATCTCAATGCGCTGGCTCGCGGTCCGCTGGCGGGCATTCCGGCGTTTCGCCGACAGGTGGATGCCCTTGCGCCGCAGCTCGACTATGACGCCCGCTTTGCCGGCGCCCTGGCCGGGCGTCCTGTGTCGCTGGGTTACTATTTTCTGCCGCGGGGGTTTGGCGACGCCCGTTCCGGCGCCCTGCCGCCTCCCGCCTTGCCGGACGATGCCTTTGCGCCGCTGAATCCGGGCCTGCCCGCCAGCGGCTACGGTGCGAATCTGGCGCGCTTCCAGCGCGCTGCCCCCGCAGCGGGCTTTTTCAACATGGAGGCCGACGCCGACGGCGCGGCGCGACGCATGCATCTCGTCACGCCGTTTGCCGGTCACTACTACGTGTCGCTGTCAGTGTCGACACTCAATGTCGCGTTTGGCGGCGAGCCCCTGCGCGCCGGCGTGGAGCCGGTGGCGCCAGCGGGATCACGCGCCTGGATCGAGGCGGGCGGCCTGAAAATACCCTTGTCCGCCGACGGCAGCGTGTATGTGCCGTACCGTTCCGGCGCACCCTATGCCTATGTATCGGCCGCCGATGTGCTGGCCGGCCGTGCGCCCGTTACGCAACTGGAAAACCGCATCGTGCTGGTTGGTTCCACTGCGCCGGGGCTTGCCGACCTGCGCGTCACGCCATTTTCCGGCACGTTCCCGGGTGTGGAGATCCATGCCCACCTGATAGCCGGCATGCTCGACGGCACCACGCGCAGCACGCCCCCCTGGGCGCAGGCGGCCCGGGTGGGTGCGGTGCTGGCGCTGGGTACGGTGCTGATTGCCGTGATGCTGCGCCTGGGCCCCTTGCCCGGCCTGCTGGCCGCGTTGCTGCTGCTCGGCAGCCTGCTGGCGGGTTATGCCGCAGCGTGGTCGCGCTTCTGGGTGGTGCCTCTGACGGCGCCCATGCTCACCGTGGCAGGCTTGTATGCATTCAACACCGCATACGGTTTTTTTGTCGAATCGCGCAACAAGCGTCAGATGACCCGCTTGTTCGGCCAGTATGTGCCGCCCGAACTGGCAGAGGAAATGAGCCAGGACCCGGCGCACTACACCATGGAGGGCCAGTCGCGCGACATGACCGTGCTGTTCTCGGATGTACGCGGGTTCACGGATTTTTCGGAAAAACTTCCCCCGGCCGAGCTTGCCGCAGTGCTCAATGCGTATCTGTCGAAAATGACGGCCATCGTCCAGAGAGAGCGCGGCACCATCGACAAATACATCGGCGACGCGATCATGGCGTTCTGGAATGCGCCGGTTGACCTGGCCGACCATGCCACGCGTGCGGTTCGCACCGCGCTGGCGATGCAGGCAGCCTTGCCGGCACTGAACGAGGAATTTGCGGCACGCAAGTGGCCTGAGGTGAAGATCGGCGTGGGTGTGAACACCGGGCGCATGAGCGTGGGCAACATGGGATCTGAATTCCGCATGAGCTATACCGTCATGGGCGATGCGGTGAACCTGGGCTCGCGTCTAGAGGGTGTTACCAAGCAGTACGGCGTGGGTATCCTGGTGACGGAATCCACGGTTGATGCCGATCCGGTCCACGCCTACATGAAAATTGACGACGTGCGCGTGAAAGGCAAGGAAACCCCCGTCGCCATCTACGAACCTCTGGGCGCGCGCGCCGGCTTGTCCGCCGACGTGAGCCGTGATGCGGCGGATTTCGAGGCTGCTTACGCGTTGTATCAGGCACAGTCCTGGGACGAGGCGGAACGCGCGCTGCACGCGCTGAACGCCCGCGCGCCGCGCCCGCTGTACGACATCTATCTGGACCGCATAGCACACTTCCGGGTGACCCCGCCGCCGGCGGACTGGGACGGAGTGTTCGTCTACACCACTAAATAGAGGCGATAATGCGGCCATGAAACTCACGGTACTCGGTTGCAGCGGTGGCATCGGCAGCGGTCGCCACACCACCTGTCTCATGGTCGACGATGATGTGCTGATCGATGTTGGCACGGGCGTGACCACGCTCGATTTCGATGCCTTGCGCAGGATCGACCATGTCTTCCTCACTCACGCGCATCTGGACCACATTCTCGGACTCCCCTTGCTGCTCGACAGCGTGGGCGAGCAACGCGACACACCGGTGACCGTGCATGCCCTGCCGGAGGTGCTGGCAGTGCTTGAAACGCATCTTTTCAACTGGCAGCTGTGGCCCGATTTCCTGAAAATTCCAAGTCCTGAAGCCCCCTGGCTGCGTTTCGAACCCCTAAAGCACGGGCAGGAATGCGTGTTGGGCGAACGACGCTTTCACCCGGTGCCGGTCGATCACGTCGTTCCGGCCTGCGGCTATCATCTGGCTGCAAGGGGGGGCAGCCTGGTCTTCAGCGGAGATACCACCCGCAGCGAAGCTTTCATCGCTGCCCTGAACGCGATTCCCGATCTGCGCCATCTCATCATCGAAACCTCGTTCGAAAATGCGCTGGCTGACGTTGCGCGCGCCTCCCGGCATCACTGGCCGGTATCGCTGGCGGCCGAGATGGCCAGCCTGCAAGTCCGGCCCAAGATATGGATCACGCATCTCAAGCCAGGCAACGAGGCTGCAATCATGCAGGAATTACGCACCGCCCTGCCGGGCTGGGACATCGATGCCCTGGAGCAGCAGCAGACTGTCTTTCTGTAGGCGGTGCAAAGCGGGCCAGTTTCCAGCGCAAGCGCTGCGCCTGCCGGATCGCATTGTCGCAGTGAGCCAGGCAGGGCTCAGCCGAAGGAGTCGGCGACTATGCTCTTGTGCCAGCCCTGCGCGTAGCCCGCTTCCTGGCTGCGTTGCTGCAGGCTGGCGTCGGTCGGACTGAGCCCCCCCGCGCCTTTCACCCCCTGCAGCTGGCCGTCTTCTCCCAGGCGATAGACGCCGGCGATGCTGATGCCGTAATTCGGGGCGACCAGGCTGTAACAGGTGTTGACGTGGGAGGGGGTGGGCGGCGGCACGCCCCGGAACAGTGATACGATCGCGGCGGCGGTCATCTTGGCGATGTTGTTGGCGGTATGGCCGGACTTGGGCAAGGCGCCCGCGATCGAGGCATCGCCGATGACATGGATGTTTGGCACCTGCGTCGATTCGAAGGTGAGCTGGTTCACTGGGCACCAGCCGCTGGCGTTTGTCAAACCGGTATCCACGGCCAGTTGCGGCGCACGCTGCGCCGGAATGATGTTGACCACGTTACCTTTGTGCGAGCTGCCGCTGGCCGTGTGGACGGTGAGCGATCGGGCGTCGACCCGCACGACCTTGCCGCCGCCGGTGGCCGGTATCCACTCGATCATGTTGGGGTAGAGCTGGTCCCATGCCTGGGTGAAGAGCGCCTGCTTCGAGAAATTATCCTTGGAATCGAGTATGAGGATTTTCGACTTGGGTTTTTGTGTCTTGAAGTAGTGCGCAATCATGCTCGCCCGTTCCGGCGGGCCGGGCGGGCAGCGGAACGGCATCGGCGGCGCGCTCATGATGAAGGTGCCGCCGTCGGGCATGGCCTGTAGCTGTTTCAGCAGAAGCGCAGTCTGCGGCCCCGCTTTCCAGGCGTGCGGCATCGCTTGCGTGGCAGCCTCGTCGTAGCCCTCGATATCGCCCCAGCGGAAATCGATGCCAGGCGACATGACCAGCCGGTCATAGGCCACTGTCTTGCCGCTGGCGAGATTGACGGTGCGCATGCCGGCGTCGACGCTCACCACGCGATCGGTGACGACATTGACGCCGTGTTTGTCACGCAGGGCGGAGTAAGTCTGCGTCAGATCGTCGAGGGTGCGCATCCCGCCGAACACCCAGTTGCTGCCGGGGCAGGTGAGGTATTTGGCGTTTTGTTCGACCAGGGTCACGCTGAGCGTGGGGTCGTACAGGCGCAGGTATTTTGCGCAGGTCGCACCGCCAAATCCTCCACCGATGACGACCACGCGCGGGGCGGCCCTGGACGGTGCCGGCACGGCGGTCGATGGACCCGGCACGG
This sequence comes from Thiobacillus sp., assembly GCA_020216925.1. GTDB lineage: Bacteria > Pseudomonadota > Gammaproteobacteria > Burkholderiales > Thiobacillaceae > Thiobacillus. Next base: position 9,172 of record JAIWOL010000151.1, read on the forward strand.
GGGCTGTCTGGCAGCCGGCGAGTCCAACTGTGGTAAGTGCGCCGCTCGCGCCAAGCAGCTTTACGAATTCCCTGCGGGTGAGTGCCTTCATGCTCATTTTCCTTTCTTCTGCAGGCTGGCGAGATAGTTCGCGGCTTCGACGATTTCCTCGTCGGTGTAGGCGCTGGCGTGGCGGCCCATGATGGTGGAATAGCGCTGGCCCGATTTGTAAGCCTTGAGCGTTTCGATCATTCGCTCGGCCGGAATGTAATCGATACTGGGAATCGTGCTCGGACTGACGCCGTGTGTACCGTGGCAGGTGTAACAGGTACTGGCGATGACCTCGCCGCGCGAAATGGTCTGGGCGCTGGCTGCGGTACTGGCCAGCAGGGCCAGGCCGGCAAGGGTTGCAAGAGTGCAATGGTTCATGGGGGCGAGGTCTCCTATGGGACTTACAGATCGACGCCAAACTGGGTGTCGGAACCCAGTGTGCGTTCCTTGGCACCGGCCTTGTAGGCTTCCAGCGACTCGCGCTGGGCACGCTCGAGGGCGGCTTCCTGCTCTATTTTTTCCTTGAGTTCGGCCTGGCGCAGGCGTTCCGCTTCGGCTGCGCGCGCCGCTGCTTCCTTGCGGGCCTGTTCCTGCGCAGCGGCAAGCGCCTCGCGTTTTTTGGACTCTTTCACCGCGGCAAGAGCGGCCCTGTCCTGCTCGGCCTGCTGGCGCGCCCGCGCGGCTTCGTCTTCGCGTTCCCGAGACTGGCGCGCCTGCAGGCTGGCCCGTTCCTGGCGCAGTTTTTCGAGCCGCTCCTGGATGTCCTTTTGCAGTTGCTGGCTGGTTTGGCGCATGCGCTCGCCGGCAGCCTTCAGGCTGTCGTCGGTAGCATCGCTCTGCGCATGCGCTCCCCCGGCGAGGAGGGTGGCGCTGAAACAGACGGCAATGCACAGCGAAGTAAGGCGTTTCATGCGGATCGGCCGGAAGAAATCTGTCGGGACGACCGGGGTTGCAGTCCTTGCCCCGATCGCTTCAGGGATAACTACGGACGCCGACGCGGCGGACTTTAGCCCGCGCGCGGTTCAAAGTTCGCCAGCCGCGCCGGCGCGCATCACGCTGTCGAGTTTTTCACGGATGGCCATTGCGCCCTGCCGCAGTTCGGGTGTGATGCCCATCTGCTTGCCGGCCATGTCCAGCCAGGTCACGTCCCAGTCGAGGGTGAGCACCCAGATGTTCTTGTCGGCGTCTTCCATCACGGCGATACGACAGGGCAGAAAAACCACCATTTCGGGAATGAGGCGCAGCAGATCGCGCGCCACGGCGATGTCGCAGAAACTGAAAACTTCCACACGCGGCGCGCTGTTGTCGCCGAGCACAGCCTGGAAATCCTTCCACATGAGATTGCTGCAGACGAACTTGAGGTTCACCTGATTGGCCCGCAGCATCATGGATTCGACGACTTCATCGAAGGATAATCCCGCACGGGCCTTGTATTTGGTGGCGAAATAATTCATCGCCTCGCGCGCATCCATTTGCATCATGTTGGCCATCATCGGCATGGCCATCTGCAACCAGCGTTTCTTTTCCTCGGGCTTGAGGATGCGGTTCATCTGGTAATCGCGATAGGGCGGGGGCGGAGCCTGCTGGATCAGCAGCGGGCCGTAGGGCGTTTGGGTCATCCCGAACCAGGGTAGGGTCGGCGCAGCGGGCACAGGCTTGGGCGCTGCGGGCGGATCGGCGGCCACGGCTGGCAGGCAGGCGAATGAGACGGCGAACAGCAGCGTGCGCAACATGGTGGGTCTCCTTATTGATTCTCTATTCTGGATGCATCCTACGCCGGCTCGGCAAGGCGTCAATGCGACGATGCGCTCATGCGGAACAACTTGTCCAGCGCATCGCGCGCCTGGCGGGCTTCGTCGAGCGCGCCAGCTTCGATGAGGGTTTCGATGCGGGTGGCGGCTGTCTGAATGGCGGCAGCCTGTACGCTTGCAGCGGCACCTCGCAACGCATGGGCCTCTTTGCGGGCCGTCTGTGCATCACCCCGCGCCAGCGCGGCCGCCAGAGCGGCCAGACTGGCTTCGGTTGTCTGCTCGAACACGGTTTCGAGTTCGTCGACGAGCGTTTTGTTGCCCGGATAGCGCGATTCCAGGGTGGCGCGGTTGAGCAAAGGGGGCGATTTTGCGCCGTCTGCCTGCAACCACTGCCCGAGCAAGGCAGCGAGGGCGGCTTCGGTATAGGGTTTGGAGAGATAGTCGTTGGCACCCGAGGCAAGACAGGTTTCACGAAAGCCGCTGCTCGCATTGGCGGTGAGCGCAATGATGGGTATGCGGCCCGCGCGGCCGGCCAGGGCGCGGATGCGCCGGGTCGCTTCCAGGCCGTCCATTTCGGGCATTTGCCAGTCCATGAGCACCAGATCGTAGGGAATGTTCTGCAGTTTTTCGATTGCTTGCGCCCCGTTTTCTGCAAGGTCGTGATCCAGTCCCATTTCGCTGAGCTGGTGCGCCAGTACTTTTTGGTTGACAGGGTGGTCCTCCACCATCAAAACCCGGCCATGCAGGTGAGGTGAAACCTGCGCAGGCAGTTCCGCCAGTGGCATCTCGGTCGCGGGCAGATGCAGCATGAGCGTGAACCGGCTGCCAGAACCGGTGCTGCTTTCGACTGCGATGCGCCCTCCCATCAGTTCGGCCAGCTGGCTGCTCACGGCCAGTCCCAGGCCCGTGCCGCCGTAGCGCCGGGTGGTGGAGGCATCCGCCTGCGAAAAGGCCTGAAACAGGCGTGCCTGGGTTTCCGGGAGCATGCCGATGCCGGTGTCCCGCACACTGAACCGGCAACCGATTTCATCGCGCACCGTTTCAAAATCGATGCGCAGTTCAACTTCGCCCATGTGGGTGAACTTGATCGCGTTGTCGACGAGATTGAGCAGAATCTGCCGGATGCGGGTCGGGTCACCGAGCAGCGCGCCAGGGCAGGCATCCGGCAACACGAGTTTCAAGGCGATGCCTTTTTCGAGTGCGCGCGCCTGGAACAGGGCGACGACACTGCGCGCGATGTCGGCAGGCGAAAAGGCAACGCGTTCTATGACCAGCTTGCCTGCCTCGATCTTCGAGAAATCGAGGATGTCGTTGATGATGGTGAGCAGGCTCTCCGCCGAGCTTTTCAGCGTGGCGATGTAATCGCGCTGCTGGCCATCGAGCGGGGTTTTCAGCAGCAGGCTCGCCATGCCGAGGATGCCGTGCATGGGGGTACGGATTTCGTGGCTGACGTTGGCGACGAATTCAGATTTGGCACGCGCCATTTGCAGGGCGGCTTCGCGCGCGGCTTCCTTGGCGGCCTCCGCTGCACGGCGCTCGGATACGTCGCGCATGATGGCCTGGATCACCGGCCGGCCTTCAAGGTGCATGGCGTGCAGGGCAATTTCGGTTTCGAATACCGAACCGTCGGCGCGGCGCGCGCGCCAGTCCATGTGCGCATGGCCGGACGTACGGGCTTTGCCGATGGCCTGCATGGCATGATCGATGGCAAGCATGCCATTGGCCTGTGTGGCTGTGCCCAGTTGCGGGATGGGTGTGCGCAGGAATTGCTCGACCGATTCCATGCCAAACATCGACAGGGTCGCGGGGTTGCAATCTGTAAAGCCCTGGTCGTCCAGGATCACCACGGCATCCGAGTTGGTTTCGAACAGGGTCTGATATTTGAGCTTTTCATTTTGCAGCAGGCGAGCCTGTTGAAGGGTGCGACGGCTGACCACGGCGGCGACCAGAATCGCCAGCAGCGTGGCCACGCCCCCCAGGATCAGCATCAAGTCGCGCGTGGACTGATAGGCAGTGTAGGTTTGCTTCAGGGCTGATTCGCTGTTTTGGCGCTGCAGGGCCGTCATCCTGTCGAGAGCGTCCACCAGGCGGTACTGCAGGGGAATGGCGTGTTGCTGGAGTTCGGTGAGCGCGCCGTAGTTGTTGCCGTCCAGCGCGGAATCCACGACTGCGAGCATGATGGGCTGGTTTTCGCGCGTGATCGTGTCGAGCTCGTCCAGCAGCCGGCGTTCCTCTTCCGATCGCACCATCTGGCTGAGCTGGTTGCGGTCCTTGGTATAGCGCTCGCCGTATTTCAGGAACTGCATGAAGAGCTGGTCCTTTTCCCACGGATCGATCGACACCACGATGTTGTGCATGATGATTGCGCGATCGCGCAGGGCATCGCGCATGTGGGATGCGAGCCGGGTCTTGACGTTATTGCTCTTCACCACCTGTTCGAGTTCGGCGTTGATGTCCTTCATCTGGCTCACGCCGAGGGCAATGACGGCCAGCAACAGGAGCAGGGCGACGAAAAACCCCAGGCCTACGTTGAACAGCAGCCCCCTCAGCGAGGTGGACGGGATGGCCGGTTTCAATTGCGCCGGAAGGCCACGACGTGATCGACGGCGAGTTTGATGCCGATCTTTTCACCAATGGCGTGGTTATGGTGGGAGGGCACCAGCGACAGCGCGCGCTGGCCGCTCGGCAGTTTCAGGGTGTAGAGGAATTCGGCGCCCCGGAAAGCTTTGTGTTCCACCTCGGCGAGCAGCAGGCTGTCGTCGTCGTGGACGATGTCGTCAGGGCGCAGCAGCACGTCGACGTGGCAGTCGCGTACACATTCGTCACAGCCGCTGCTGGCGCATTCGACCGGGATGTGGCCGTTGAGTACGCCGAGTTCGATTTCCACCTGATGGTCGTTGATGACCTTGCCGCCGAGCAGCGCGCCCTGGCCGACAAAATCGGCGACGAACCGGTTGGCCGGTTCGTGGTACAGGTCGTAGGGCGTGGCCCACTGCTGGATGCGGCCTTCGTGCATCACGCCGACCCAGTCGGCCAGCGAGAAGGCCTCGTGCTGGTCGTGGGTGACGATGAGCGCGGTGGTGGCTTCCCGTTTGAGGATGTCGCGAACTTCCAGCGAGAGTCGCTCGCGCAATTCGACGTCGAGATTGGAGAAGGGCTCGTCCATGAGGATCAGGCGCGGCCGCGGAGCCAGGGCCCGGGCCAGCGCCACGCGCTGCTGTTGTCCACCGGAGAGCTGATGCGGGAAATGCTGGGCATGGCCAGTCAGGCCGACGAGATCGAGCAGTTCGTTTACTCGTGCGTTGCGTGAGGACTTTGATTCATTGCGCAGGCCAAAACCGACATTGCCGGAGACGCTGAGATGGGGAAACAGCGCGTAGTCCTGGAACACCATGCCGATGCGGCGTTTCTCGGCCGGCAGCATCCAGCCGGCCCGGCTGACGGTTTCGCCGCCGATACGGATGTATCCGGTCTGGATCGGCTCGAAGCCGGAGATACAGCGCAGCGCGGTGGTTTTGCCGCAGCCCGAGGGGCCAAGCAGGCAGCCGATGCTGCCCTCCGGGAGGGTGAACGAGAGGTCGGCAACGATCTGCTTCGCGCCGTAGGCCTGCGATACGGATTCGAGGACGAGTTCCGCCATGAGTCAGTGTGCGTCGCGCGAGCTGCGCCAGGTCAAAAGCATGATGGGGATGATACCCGCGACGACAATGGCGAGCGATGGCAGGGCCGCCCGCTCCCATTCGCCTTCGGACGTCATCTCGAACACGCGCACGGCGAGCGTGTCCCAGCCGAAAGGGCGGGTCATCAGGGTAATCGGCATTTCCTTCATGATGTCGACGAAGGCGAGGGCAGCGGCGGTCAGCAGGCTGGCGCGGAGCATGGGCAGGTGTACGCGCGCGAGCAGCCCGCCGGCAGACAGGCCGAGATTGCGAGCGGCTTCGTCAATGTTGCGCGTGATGCGATGCAGGCCGCTGTCGGCCGGGCCGAACCCCACCGCCAGAAAGCGCACCAGGTAGGCTGTCAGCATCACCGCCAGCGTGCCTTTCAGGACTGCGGTGCCGTCGAAACCGAACCAGGCGCGCCCGATATCGATCAGCCAGTTGTCCAGTGCGGCCAGCGGAATGAAAAATCCGACTGCCAGCACCGCCCCGGGGAACGCGTAGCCCAACGTCGCAAGGCGCTGTATCCATGCCATCGCGCGACCGCCGCGCTGCCGGCCGGCATAGGCCAGCAGAAGCGATACCGCAACCACGAGCATCGCCCCGAGCCCGGCGAGGAGGAGCGAATGCCACACGAACATCCAGTATCGGCTGTCGAGATCGACAGCAATGACCTCGCGCGACCACCAGGCCAACTGCGCAATGGGAATGATGAAGGCGATGGCGAGCACCAGGCTGGCGTAAGCAGACGCCAGCGCAGCCTGCGCGGGCGACAGCTGGATGCGCCGCGCAGCCGCGCCCCGGCCAACCGCGCCATAACGCATCTTCATGCGAGAACGCTGTTCGAACACCACGGCCACCAGCACGAAGACGATCAGGATCGACGCCAGCTGTGCGGCTGAATCCAGCGAGAACAGGCTGTACCAGGCCTTATAGATGGCGGTCGTGAACGTGTCGTAATTGAAGATCGCCATGGTGCCGAAATCGGCCAGGGTTTCCATCAGCGCCAGCATCAGACCGGCGGCAACCCAGGGCCTTGCCATGGGCAGCGCCACGTGCAAGAAGCCCTGCCAGCGAGATAGCCCGAGCGACTGCGCGGCTTCGAGGGCGACTGCGCCCTGGGTGGCAAAAGCATTCTTGGCGATGAGATAAACATAGGGGTAGAGCGCCAGCGACATCACCAGAATGACGCCGCCGCGCGAGCGAATTTCGGGCAGGCCCGTGACGCCCCAGGACTCGCGCAGCCAGGTTTGCAAGGGCCCGGTGAAATCGAGCAGACCGATGGCAACGAATGCGGTGACGTAGGCGGGTAGCGCCAGCGGCAATAGCAGCGCCCAGTCGAAGAAACGCCGTCCGGGAAACTCACACATCGCTACCAGCCAGGCCAGCGATACGCCCAGCAGGGTAACGCCCAGGCCCACGCCGGCCAGCAGCCACAGGGTATTGACGACGAGTTCCGGCAGCACGAACTCGGTCAGGTGGCGCAGGATGTCGCCTTCGACGCGCGCGAACGAGGAAAAAGTGACAAAAACGGGAGCCAGCACCAGCGCGGCGATGGCGAGCGAGAACAGCATCCAGCCCGACGGCCGGGGGATGCGCGATAAAGCAAGAACGCCCGGAGCGGGCGTTCTTGCAGGCAAGCTGACTGCGTCAGTCAAAACGCTTGCTTACTTGTAGCCGGCACGATCCATCAGCTTTACGGCCCGGGCCTGCAGGCTGCCGGCGGCCTTCACGTTGATGAGATTGGGCTTGAAGCTGCCCCATGCAGCCACTCTGGCATCCGGTTTTACTTTGGGGTTGACCGGGTATTCCATGTTGGCGTCGGCAAACAGGTTCTGCGCCTTGTCGGAGGAGAGCCATTCAATCAGTTTCTGCGCGCCCGCCGGGTTCTTGGCGAATTTTGTCACGCCGGCGCCGGACACGTTGACGTGCACGCCTGCCGCCTTGTTGTTGAGCGCCTGGTTGGGCCAGAAAATCGCCAGAGGCAGCGTGGGGTTCTTGTCCATCAGACGGCCGAAATAGTAGGTGTTGACAATGGTCACGTCACACTGGCCGGCGGCCACGGCCTCCATGGCCTTGGTGTCGTCGGGGAGGGGGGCGGTGGCCAGGTTGTTGACCCATCCGGTGACGATGTCCTGGGTTTTGGCTTCGCCATACGCCGCGATCATCATCGCCACCAGGCTCTGGTTGTAGACCTTTTTAGAAGTGCGCAGGCAGAGGCGCCCCTTCCATTTGGGGCTGGCCAGATCCTCGTAGGTGGACAGCTCGGCCGGCTTGACCTTGCTGGTGTTGTAGACCAGGGTGCGGGCGCGGACCGATAGGCCAAACCATTCGCCATCCGGATCGCGCAGGTGAGCGGGCACGTTGGCATCGAGTACTTTCGACTTGATCGGGCGCAGCAGGCCCTCGTCGCTGGCCTGCCACAGATTGCCTGCGTCGACCGTCAGAAGGACATCGGCGGGGGTGTTCTTGCCCTCGGCTTTCAGCCGGGCCATCAGCGGGCCTTCCTTGTCGGTGATGAATTTCACGTTGACCCCGGTTTCCTGGGTATAGGCATCGAACAGGGGCTTGATCAACTGTTCGTTGCGCGCGGAATAAACCGTAACGTCTTCTGCCAGCGCGGGCAGGGTCAGAACGGCGAGCGACAGCGCGGCCAGCAGGCGGGACAGGGGAGCGTTCATTCGGGATTCCTACAGGGTTGAGATGTGGGAATCGTACTTAAAATGAGAACGCTTATCAATATTAAAGTAGACAAAATTTTGCGCTGGCGGGGCGCGCCTGCCTGCGGGTGCTCAGTCGGGGCGGGAAAACTGGATGAGTGTGCGCAGCTCACCCTCGAACAGCGCGTCCATGTGGACGCGACCGGGATATTCCTGCAAGGACAATCCCGTCCTTGACTGTGGGCTGATATCGACCACCCGGAGCATGGCGGCGGGATAGTCCACATCGAGCGTAACGCGCATCGGGTAATACCCGTCGAGGAACTTGCGCATGTAGGGGCCATTGTTCAGGTTGAAGTAGCCTCCCCCGGTGTCGCGCAGCGCACGTGTTTGCGCAGACAGACACAGGCGGGAGCCGGGTTCGATCTGGCGCAGCTGGATGCTGGGCCCCTCGACCCAGGCCTCGGCCACGCCCTGCAGGGTGTCGATCCTGAGGTCGCGCACAAAGCCTTCGCGGAAAGTGATCTGCGCACGGGGAACGGCGTCGAGGTTGTCGTGGCATTGTTTCAGGATCACCCAGCCAGTATCCAGGCTGGCGGCATCGATGACGATGCGGTTCTGGTGATGGTGGACGGGTTTGTCTGGTTGCGTCGCCAGAAAGTGCAGCTGGCCCTCGTTGACATCCGATGCGCTTTTCAGCATGAGATCGTCGTTTGCACCGGCTGCGCAAGCCAGCAACAGGATCAACCCGGCGCCCAGTCCGGCGCAGGCTGCCGGAATCGATTCAGTCGCGGGGCGGGACATCGGGCAAGACAACACGCCGGGCGCCTTCATAGCGGGATTGCCAGTAGCGTTCATCGAGCCGCGACACCCTCACCGAACCGGTGCGGCTGCTGGTGGCATGGACGAAGCGCTGGTCGCCGAGATAGATGCCAACGTGCGAATAGGCACGGTTGAGGGTGTTGAAGAACACCAGATCGCCTGGCCGCAGCTCGTCATCGGCAAGCGGGCGGGCGGATTCGCTGATTGCCCGGCTGTCACGCGGCAGGGTCAGTCCCAGGGTGGCGCGGAATACATGACCCACAAATCCGCTGCAGTCCATGCCGGTTTCCGGCGAGTCGCCGCCGAGCCTGTAGGGGCTGCCGACCAGGCTGACGGCATAGAAAGGCACTTCGTCCGGCAGTTCGGCAGTGGCAGCGGTCGAAAACAGCAGGGCAAAGAGGAACAGGCGGCGCATCGGCATGTCAATCGGGTCTATATTGTAAGCAGACTACGGCCACCGTCTGGCCGGGCTTGAACAGGAGATCGCACCATGAGCGAGTTGCCATTCCGGGATGAAGTGAATCAGGCCGGTGTCCATATTCCCGAAAATGCGCAGTTGATGCAATTGCGGGATGAGGCGGCCGCAGCCGCCGGCGCCCCCGACCTGCGTGAACGTGTCCGCGAATTCACTGCGCGCGCCCTGCATGACAAGCGTCTGGCGCTGGAAGACATGCGGGCTATCGTCGCCGCGGTGACCGAAGGGGTAAACACCGGCTTGTCCGCGAGCGGCGGAGAACTGAAAGCCGGTATCAAACAGGCTGTTGCGGGCCTGGACGACGCCTTTGGCAGCGCGGCCCAGGCGATTTCCTACAGCATCCGCGAAGCGGTGGAACAGGGGCGCGCTTTCAAGGACAACGAGCTGAAAACCAGTCTGGAGGAATTGCGCGACCTGGAAGCTCGCTTCGTCGACACCCTGCGCCAGGCCGCACGGCAATCAGGCGGCGCCCTCAAGGATGAACTCGAACAACTGGCGGGACATATGAAAATCGCCGGCACCCGCACCGGGAATCAGGTGCGCGAGGCGCTGGGGGAGTTCGCGGCTGGCGTCAAAACCGGTGCGACAGCCGGCCGGGCGGGTCTGGATGAATCCGTCACTGTCGCGAGCCAGAGACTGTCGCAGATCGCCAGCGGCGTGCTGGCGGCGGTATCGGATTCGCTCAAGCGGCAAAGCGAGCGCCTGCGTTCCTGATTCATCACGGGGCCCGTGGGTGGGGGCCGCCGCCGTAAATCGCTACACTGTGGTCGACCGTGTCAAGCGACACGCAGATTTAACCCCCTGACGACATCTGGAATTGACCCCCTGGGTTAATCAACTTTCCGACGTGATCGGGGTGGGGG
>JAIWOL010000055.1 GCA_020216925.1 Thiobacillus sp.
TGCTCTACGTGCCCACCTACTGGATGCTGGCGCACGGCCTGTGGAATTCCGACGACTACGCGCACGGCCCCATCGTGCTCGCCGTCACGCTCTTCCTCATCTGGCAGCAGCGCGCCGTGTTCATGGCCCAGCCGCCCAGCGCGCCCCCGCGCGGCCAGGTTGTCGCGGGTTGGGCACTACTGGTGGTCGGCCTGTTGTCCTACGCGCTCGGCCGTTCGCAGGGCATTCTGCTGTTCGAGGTGGGCTCGCAGATTCCCGTCATCCTCGGCGCGCTGCTCATCACCCTGGGCACCCCGGCGGCGCGAGCGCTGTGGTTTGCGCTCTTTTTCCTGCTGTTCATGATTCCGCTGCCCGGATTTTTTGTGGATGCCGTGACCGGGCCGCTCAAACAATACATTTCCGTCATTGCCGAGCAGATCCTCTATGCCGTCGGCTACCCCATTGCCCGCAGCGGCGTGGTGCTCACCGTAGGGCAGTATCAGCTGCTGGTGGCCGACGCCTGCTCCGGCCTGCATTCCATGTTCAGCCTGTCGGCCATGGGCCTGCTGTACCTCTACCTGATGGAGCACACCAGCCGCCTGCGCAACCTCATCATCATGGCCGCCATCATCCCCATCGCCTTTGCCGCCAACATCGTGCGGGTGATGGTGCTCATCCTGGTGACCTACCACCTGGGCGACGAAGCCGGGCAGGGTTTCCTGCATGACTTTGCCGGCATCATGCTGTTCATCATCGGCCTGCTGTTCCTGTTCCTCATCGACGGCATTCTCGGCTTCATCTTTCCCGACAAGCCGCGCGCCCGGGCCAAACCCTGATTCATGACCGCGCAACGCAGCCCTGATAATCTGCCCAGTCGCGCGCCTGGAGACCCATCATGAAATTCATCAGCTTCAAGCACCTCATCATCGGCCTGTGCATGTTTGCAGCCGCTGGCCTGGCCATGGCGCTCAAGCCCACCACCAAAATCGCCGACAGCGGGCCCAAGGTCGATCTGGAAACGCTCATCCCCAAGGCATTCGGCGACTGGAAGATCGACACCACCATCGCCCCGCTGATCGCCAACCCCGAGCAGGAAGCGCTCATCAACAAAATCTACAACCAGACACTCACGCGCACCTACGTCAACGCGCGCAACGAGCGCGTCATGCTGTCCATTGCCTATGGTGGCGACCAAAGCGACAACATGGCGGTGCACAAACCCGAGGTGTGTTATCCGGCGCAGGGTTTTCAGATCATCAAAAGGCCGGCCATCAGCAATTTTTCCACCGGGGCGGGCGATATCGAAGTGAAGCGGCTGGTTGCCGCACAAGGCGCGCGCGTCGAGCCCATCACCTACTGGACCACCGTGGGGGGCCAGGTAGCGGTCGACGGCCTGAAATGGAAACTGCAACAACTCAAATACGGCCTCACCGGCAAGATACCCGACGGACTGCTGTTCCGGGTATCCAGCATCCAGGCTGACGAAAACCGGGCCTACCAAATCCAGAACGAATTCACGCGCGAAATGCTCAAGGCCATGTCGCCGGAGGCGCGCAACCGCATCATCGGCAATCCGCCCGGCGTGTAACCCAGCCTATCCCCTTTCTCTACCCCGCAAAAAAATTAAACATGACCAAAAAAGCACTCATCACCGGCGTTACCGGCCAGGACGGCGCCTACCTTGCCGAATTTCTCCTGGGCCGCGGCTACGAAGTCCACGGCATCAAGCGTCGCACCTCGCTCTTCAACACCGACCGCATCGACCACCTCTACCAGGACCCGCACGAAGCCGGCCGCAAATTCATCCTGCACCACGGCGACCTCACCGACAGCTCCAGCCTGATCCGCATCATCCAGCAAGTGCAGCCGGACGAAATCTACAACCTTGCCGCGCAGAGCCACGTCGCCGTGAGCTTTGAAGAACCCGAGTACACCGCCAACTCCGACGCCCTGGGCGCGCTGCGCATCCTGGAGGCCATCCGCATCCTGGGCCTGGAAAAGCAAACCCGCTTCTACCAGGCCAGCACCAGTGAATTGTTTGGCCTGGTGCAGGAAATACCGCAAAAGGAAACCACCCCCTTCTACCCGCGCAGCCCCTACGCCGTCGCCAAGCTCTACGCCTACTGGATTACCGTCAACTACCGCGAGGCCTACGGCATGTATGCCTGCAACGGCATCCTCTTCAATCACGAATCGCCCATCCGCGGCGAAACCTTCGTCACCCGCAAGATCACCCGCGCGCTCGCCCGCATCAAGCTCGGCCTGCAGGACTGCCTCTTTCTGGGCAATATGGACGCCAAGCGCGACTGGGGCCACGCCAAAGACTACGTGGAAATGCAGTGGCTGATGCTGCAGCAGGAAAAACCCGAAGACTTCGTGATCGCCACCGGCGTGCAGTACAGCGTGCGCGACTTCGTCAACGCCGCCGCCAAGGAACTGGGCATGACCATCCGCTGGGAAGGGCAGGGCGTCGAAGAGAAGGGCTACTGGGAAAACCGCTCACCGCTCACCGCTCACCCCTCACCGATTGTCGCCGTCGACCCCTGCTACTTCCGCCCCACCGAAGTGGAAACCCTGCTCGGCGACCCCGCCAAGGCGAAATCGAAACTCGGCTGGACCCCGAAGATCACCTTCGACGAACTCGTCGCCGAAATGGTGCGCGAAGACCTGAAAGCCGCCGAGCGCGACGAACTGGTGAAAAAGCACGGCTACAAGGCCATGGATTACCATGAGTAAATCCGCGTTGCCGGCAAAATCGGAGGCCTGCTGCATTCTGCCGATACGTGGGCACGCGGTCGCAACTTGTGCTCACCTGGCGCATCCGCAATGCTTGCGCATGCCTGTCTGGCCTGCCGGGCGTGCAAGGGGAGGGGACTCATGGATTTGAGCGATCGCATTCGACAGGTATTGAATCAACATGGCGGTATCCGTCTGGCGATTCTGTTTGGATCGCTGGCCGCGGGACGCGCCACCCCCGAGAGCGATCTCGATCTGGCCGTGCTGATGGAAGCCCCGCTGTCCGCTGAAACCAGGATGGCTTTGATAGGCGAACTGTCGCAGGCAATCGGGCGCCCGGTAGACCTGATCGACCTGCGTGCGACGGGGGAATCGGTACTGGGGCAGATACTCAAACGCGGCGTTCGCCTGTTTGGCAGCGATGGCGACTATGCCCAGCTGATCAAGCGGCATCTGTTCGAAGAGGCCGATTTCATGCCCTATCGCAGAAGGATACTGACCGAGCGGAGGCAGGCGTGGATCGGGACGTAATCGAGCAGAAAATCGAATCGCTGCGCCGCTGCGTGGCGCGGGTTCGCCAGAAGTGTCCGGCTACGGCCGATGCCCTGGCGAACGATGTCGATGCCCAGGATATTCTCACGCTGAATCTGACCCGTGCGGTGCAGCTTTGTGTGGACATCGGCGCGCACCTGATTGCCGCAAGGGACAACCCCGCCCCGGATACGATGGGGCAAACCTTCGATGTGCTGGCAGCGCTCGGGGCGATCTCCCCTGAACTTGCCGCGCGCATGAAAAAAACCGTCGGCTTTCGGAATATCGCTGTCCACAACTACGAAGCCATCGACTGGCAGATTGCTCACGCAATCGCCACACCACATATGGAAGATTTCACCGCCTTTGCAGGCGCTATCGCCGACGCTACTGGAATTTGAGTCCTGCCGGAATGAAACCCACTGACAAAATCTACATTGCCGGCCATCGCGGCCTCGTCGGCTCTGCACTCATGCGCAACCTGCGCGACAAGGGCTACACCAACTTTCTGACCCGTACCCACGCCGAACTCGACCTCACCAGCCAGCCGGCCGTCGAAGAATTCTTTGCCGCCGAAAAGCCCGACTACGTCTTCCTCGCCGCTGCCCGTGTCGGCGGCATCCACGCCAACAACACCTACCCCGCCGAATTCATCCGCGACAACCTCGCCATCCAGATCAACATCATCCACGCCGCCTACAAAACCGGCGTGAAGCGCCTGCTGTTCCTGGGTTCCAGCTGCATTTACCCCAAGCTGGCCCCGCAGCCCATGCAGGAAGAACACCTGCTTACCAGCGAACTGGAGCCCACCAACCGGCCCTACGCGCTCGCCAAGATTGCCGGCATAGAAATGTGCTGGGCCTACAACCGGCAGTACGGCACGCAATACCTGGCCGTAATGCCCACCAACCTGTACGGCCCCGGCGACAACTACCACCCGGAAAACTCCCACGTCATCCCCGCGCTGATCCGCCGCTTTCACGAAGCCAAGCTGGCCAACGCGCCGAGCGTGACCGTGTGGGGCACCGGCACCCCCAAACGTGAATTCCTCTACAGCGAAGACATGGCCGACGCCTGCGTCTACCTGATGAACCTGCCGGATGA
>JAIWOL010000028.1 GCA_020216925.1 Thiobacillus sp.
TCAAGGTCAATCTCAATAATCAACCTCTTACCATGACCACCCACCACCCTTCCAACCTCGGGCAGTTTTGCACACAAGTCAGCACACTACCTGAAACTCAACGATCACCCGGCCGCCAGGATGGGTCCAGCGGCATCGCCCGGCCTCACGGCCGGGCGCGGATTGAAACGCCATCCTTTGTCGATTGCCACGGTGTGCCAATTTGCGCATCGCCCGGCCTCACGGCCGGGCGCGGATTGAAACCTCGCCCGCAAGCCATGCGAGCACGCGGCCTTCAGCATCGCCCGGCCTCACGGCCGGGCGCGGATTGAAACCGCAGGCGAGGTCGGTCTTGCCGCCGCCAGCCGCGCATCGCCCGGCCTCACGGCCGGGCGCGGATTGAAACTGCGCGAGGACGGCAGCACGGCCTATGCGCGCCTCGCATCGCCCGGCCTCACGGCCGGGCGCGGATTGAAACATATGATTACTCAACGCCCGAAAATGATAGCTCCGGCATCGCCCGGCCTCACGACCGGGCGCGGATTGAAACGACAAAACGCGCTTCTTCGCGGTGCCCGCGATTAAGCATCGCCCGGCCTCACGGCCGGGCGCGGATTGAAACCGCGTCTTGCTGCGCGTGTCCGCTCCCCTGCTCTTGCATCGCCCGGCCTCACGGCCGGGCGCGGATTGAAACATAGGTATTTGTTCTTTAAACACTTGAGATAATCGCATCGCCCGGCCTCACGGCCGGGCGCGGATTGAAACACTGTGAAGCCGTGCCCTTGCAGAGGTGATAGGAGGCATCGCCCGGCCTCACGGCCGGGCGCGGATTGAAACTGTATGTAGGTCGATGAGTTGTTGTGGTTGCAGGTGCATCGCCCGGCCTCACGGCCGGGCGCGGATTGAAACTGTTGGCACTTGGTCAATGCCGCCTGCTGCTCGGCGCATCGCCCGGCCTCACGGCCGGGCGCGGATTGAAACCGCGATCCGTCGCTTACCGTTTCGACGCACCTGCGCATCGCCCGGCCTCACGGCCGGGCGCGGATTGAAACATTACGTGCAATTGATCTGGCTGATCCAAACGTCTGCGGGTTGGTAATGTCGAATCTTTTCCATCAATACCCCCACCCGCATCAGCTTGAACCCCCCTGCCCCCCCGGCGGATAATGCGTGCTTATCCTGGGCGCCTGTTTTGGAAACCTATCTCCTCATTCTGATTTCGACGGTGTTCGTGAACAACATCGTCATGGCCAAGGTGCTTGGCCTGTGTCCGTTCATGGGTGTGTCGAAAAAGCTGGAAACGGCAATCGGCATGGGACTGGCCACTACGTTCGTGCTGACGCTGGCGTCGGGCGCCAGTTATCTGATTAACGAGTACCTGCTGGGCACGGAGCTTTTTTATCTGCGCACGCTGTCGTTCATTGTGGTGATTGCAGGCATTGTGCAGTTCACGGAGATGTTCATTCACAAGACCAGCCCGGTGCTGTATCAGGTGCTGGGTATTTATCTGCCGCTCATTACCACCAATTGTGCGGTGCTGGGGATTCCGTTGCTGAATGTGCAGGCGCAGCACAATTTTGTGGAGTCGCTGTTTTTTGGCGCGGGCGGGGCCGTCGGTTTTACGCTGGTGCTGATTCTGTTTGCTGGCATACGCGAGCGGCTGGAAACCTGTGATGTGCCGGCGCCGTTCAAGGGCACCAGTATTGCCATGATTACGGCGGGGCTGATGTCGCTGGCATTCATGGGCTTTTCGGGGCTGGTCAAGTAATGCTCACGGCAATCGGGGTGATGGTGCTGCTTGCGGGGGTGATCGGCGTGGCGCTGGGTTGGTCGGCGGTTCGGCTCAAGGTGGAGGGCAACCCGCTGGCGGAAAAGATCGATGCGATTCTGCCGCAGACGCAGTGCGGCCAGTGCGGGTTTCCGGGCTGCAAGCCCTACGCGGAGGCGATTGCCAGGGGCGAGGCGGATATCAACCAGTGTCCGCCGGGCGGGGAGGACGGCGTGAAACAGCTGGCGGAGCTGCTGGGGGTGGAGCCCAAGCCGCTGGACGGGGAACACGGTGTGCCCAAGCCCAAGTCGGTGGCCTTCATCGATGAGCAGACCTGTATCGGCTGCACGCTGTGCATTCAGGCGTGCCCGGTGGATGCGATTGTGGGCGCGGCCAAGCAGATGCACACCATCATTGCGAGTGAGTGCACGGGCTGCGAGCTGTGCCTGCCGCCCTGTCCTGTGGATTGCATTGCCATGATCGAAATCCGCGAGGATCTGCCGCACTGGAAGTGGCGCTATCCGCAGATTCAGTTGAAGCGTGTGGCCTGACATGGCGCGCGAACTGTTCCGCTTCAAGGGGGGGGTGCATCCGCCTGACCACAAGGCCGAATCAAATGCACGTCCCATCCACGCTGCGCCGATTCCGCGACAGCTTGTCATTCCTGTGCGCCAGCACATCGGCAACCCGGCCAAGCCGGTGGTGGATGTGGGCGATACGGTGCGCACGGGCCAGTTGATCGCGGCAGCCGACGGGACGATTTCGGCGGCGGTGCACGCATCCAGTTCGGGCACGGTGGTGGCGGTCGAGCCGCGCGTTCTGCCGCACGCCTCGGGGCTGCCGGACTTGTGCATTGTGATCGACACCGATGGCCGGGATGAATGGGTGGAACGCACGCCGCTGGATTATCGCGCCATGCCGGCGGCTGACCTGCGCATGAAGCTGCGCGACATGGGCCTGGCGGGGCTGGGTGGGGCGGTATTTCCCAGTGCGGTCAAACTGGATGCCGGCCCGGCGCAGATTTGTCCCCTGCTGATTCTCAACGGCGGCGAGTGCGAACCCTGGATCACCTGCGACGATGTGCTGATGCGCCATCACGCCGACGACATTATGCGCGGCGCGGCGATCATGCGGCATTTGCTGGGCAGCACCGAGGTGCTCGTCGGCATCGAGGACAACAAGCCCGAGGCGTTGGCCGCCATGCGCGAGGCTGCGGCCCGGCTGGAATTTGCCGTTGAAGTGGTGGCCGTGCCCTCGGTCTACCCTGGCGGCGGCGCCAAGCAGATGATCGAGACGCTCACCGGCAGGCAGGTGCCGTCGGGCAAGCTCTCTACCGATATCGGCATCCAGGTGTTCAACGTGGGCACGGCCCATGCGCTGGCGCGGGCGGTGCTCCACGGCGAGCCGATGATCGAGCGGCTGGTTACGGTGACCGGTCATGTGTTGCGGCCGCAGAATTTCCGGGTGCGCATCGGCACGCCGATGCAGACGCTGATCGATCTGGCCGGCGACCGCGAAGGCGCCACGGGCGTGCTGATGGGCGGGCCGATGATGGGACTGGTCATGCCGAACTCGCATGTACCCGTGGTCAAGGCCACCAACTGCATTCTGGTGCAGTCGCGCGAGCTGTTTCCTGCGCCGCCGGCCGCGCTGCCCTGCATACGCTGCACCCGCTGTGCCGACGTCTGTCCGGCCGAACTGCAACCGCAGGAACTGTTCCGTTTTGCCAAGGCGGGGGATTTTGGCCGGGCGCAGGAATATCACTTGTTCGATTGCATCGAATGCGGCTGCTGTACCTATGTGTGCCCCAGCCACATACCGCTGGTGGCGTATTACCGCTACGGCAAAAGCGAAATCTGGGCGCGCGAACGCGAAAAGCGCGCTGCCGACCTGGCGCGCGAACGCCACGAGTTCCGCCAGTTCCGCCTCGAACGCGAAAAAGTGGAAAAGGCGGCAAAGCTCGCCGCCAAGGCGGCGGCGGCACGCGCGCAGGCGGCGCAGGATCAGGCCAGGCGCGTGGCGCCGGCGACCGACGCGCCGGCCACGGCCACACCGGACGCCGCCGCAGGGGGAACAGGCGAAGCCGATGCCAAGAAGGCGATCATCGCCGCCGCCCTGGCCCGCGCCCAGGCCAAAAAAGCCCAGTCTGCGCCCAAAAATACCGGGCAGCTCTCGCCCGAACAACAGCGGGCCATCGATGAAATCGAGGCCCGGCGGGCTAAAATCCGCGAGCTGGCGCGCAAGCCGCTGGAATCCGAAACCGAAAACCCATGAGCGCATCTTCAGTCGTAGCCGCAGGGCGGGAACACTTTCCCGCCAGCCGGAGCGATCATCGGCAAGTATTCCCGGCCTGCGGCAGCTGCCCCATGTGCTCGGCACGCATCGCTTTGTCGAGATCACGCAAACCTTGCTCATCGTCCACGAACAATGACTGATACCTCAGCCCCCGGCCGCGACAGCGTCACCCGCATCATGGCGTGGGTTCTCGGCGCGCTTGTGCCGGGCATCGCGGCGCATGTGTGGCTGTTTGGGCCAGCTATCCTGATCACGCTGGCATTGGCCACGGTCACCGCCGTGGCGGCCGAGGCGGCTATGCTCAGGGCCCGCGGCTACCCGCTGCGGCCGTTTCTGTTCGATCTGTCTGCGGTGGTCACCGCCTGGCTGCTGGCGCTGTCCCTGCCGCCGCTTGCGCCGTGGTGGCTCATCGTTACCGGGGTGCTGGCGGCCATAGTGGTGGCCAAGCATCTGTATGGCGGACTGGGACAGAACATCTTCAATCCGGCGATGGTGGGCTACGCGGTGCTGATCGTGTCGTTTCCCGCCCAGATGACGCAGTGGGCGGGCCCGCTCGAACTCACCGGCACCTCGCTCACGCTGAACGAGAGTGCCACGCTGATCTTCGGCGGCGAGCTGCCGCGTGCCAGGCTGGACGCAGTGACGATGGCGACGCCGCTCGACACCCTGCGCACGGGCCTGCTACAGCAACTCACGGTGGATGAAACGCTGCGCCAGCCGATTTTTGGCACGCTGGGCGGCGTGGGGTTCGAATGGCTGGCCGTGGCGTTCTGGGTGGGCGGACTCATCCTGTGGGCACGCCGCATCATTGGCTGGCAGGTCCCGATGGCATTTCTTGCGGGCATTGTGCTGGCCGCCGGATTGCTGCATTTTGCCGACGCCGGGCGCTACGGCTCGCCGCTGTTCCATTTCTTTGCGCCTTCGGTTGCGCTGGCCGCGTTTTTCATTGCCACCGATCCGGTATCGGGCGCCACCACGCCGCGCGGCAAGCTCATCTTTGGCTTCGGCGCAGGCGTGCTCACCATTGTGATCCGCACCTGGGGCGGTTTCCCGGATGGAGTGGCGTTCGCCATTCTGCTGATGAACCTGGCGGTGCCGCTGATCGACCAGACCACCCAGCCGCGCATCTACGGGGAAACCCGCACCGGCCGGGAGCCGCGCGCATGAAACCGGCGCTTCGCAATGCCGTCCGCACCGGCGCGGTGCTGCTGGTGTTTGCCCTCGCGGGCACCGCACTCCTTGCGCTCACGCACGAACGTACCGACCCGATCATCGCGCAAAGCCGGCAGGCCGAAAAAATCGCGCTGCTCAACCAGGTTTTCCCGGCGGCGCGTTACGACAACGACCTGCTCGCCAGCCAGCAGCGTGTGCCGGCCAGCGATCTGCTCGGCACGCGCCAGCCGTCGGCGCTGTGGATTGCGCGCCAGGGGGGGCGGTTTGCCGGGGTGGTGCTGGAAGCCGTGGCGCCGGATGGCTACAGTGGCAACATTGCGCTGCTGATCGGCATCGATGCCGACGGCACGATCACCGGCGTGCGCGTGACCGCGCATCGCGAAACACCGGGTCTCGGCGACTACATCGACCGTGCCAAGAGCGCATGGGCCGACCAGTTCACCGGCGCCTCGCTGCTCGCGCCCGCAGACCGGGGCTGGAACGTGAAGAAGGACGGCGGTCACTTCGACGCCCGCGCCGGCGCCACCATCACCCCGCGCGCCGTGGTCAAGGCCGTGAAGCGCGCACTCGATTACTACGCCCGCCACCGCGCCGCCTGGGCGGGCCAGGAGCCCCCTACGCCATGATCAGCCTGCACGAAATCCAGACGCTTTTCCGCAACGGCCTCGACAAGCAGAACGCCGGTCTGGTGCAACTATTGGGCCTGTGCCCGCTGCTTGCCATCAGCAACACGGTCGTCAACGCCCTGTCGCTGGGGCTGGCGACCACGCTGGTGATGGTGGCTGCCAGCGGCGCGGTGTCGGGTGTGCGCAATTTCGTGCCACACGAAATCCGCATTCCGGTGTTTGTGCTCATCATTGCCGCGCTGGTCACGGTGATCGATCTGGCCATGAACGCCTGGGTACATCCGCTGTACCTGGTACTGGGCATATTCATTCCGCTCATCACCACCAACTGCATCGTGCTCGCCCGCGCCGATGCGTTCGCCTCCAAGAACCGTCCGCTGCACAGTGCGGTGGATGCGTTCGCCATGGGACTGGGGCTCACCTCAGTGCTGGTGGTGCTGGGCGCGGTGCGCGAACTGGCCGGGCAGGGCACGCTGTTCTCGGGGGTCGATCTGGTATTCGGCGCGGCCGCCAAGGACTGGGTGCTGCATGTGCTGCCGCATTACCAGGGTTTCCTGCTCGCGGTGCTGCCGCCGGGCGCCTTCATTGCGCTGGGCCTGTTGATTGCCGCGCACAACTGGCGCAGCGCCCGGGCGACGAAACGCGCCCAGCTCCCCATGGCGCCGCCTGCCAGCGCATGAAGCCGCCGCTGAAAAAGCGCGTGCCCAAGCCGCGCAATCCCTTTGTTGCCCTGGCCGCGCAACGGCGGGCCGGGCCGCACGGCAAGCCTGCCAGCGCGCAGCGCCAGCTCGACAAGCGCGAGCTGAAACAGCGTCTGGCTGAAGACTGAATTCGCCCCGCCTTCACCCAGCCACGCCAAAATGAACGCCGCCAAGCGACACGAAATCTTCAGCCGGTTCGCCGCCGCCAACCCGCACCCCACCACCGAGCTCGAATATTCCACCC
Source organism: Thiobacillus sp. (assembly GCA_020216925.1). GTDB lineage: Bacteria > Pseudomonadota > Gammaproteobacteria > Burkholderiales > Thiobacillaceae > Thiobacillus. The sequence goes on from JAIWOL010000028.1 coordinate 6,787, forward strand.
CCTTTGAACTGCTGGTGGCCGTGACCCTGTCCGCCCAGTCCACCGACAAAGGGGTGAACCTCGCCACCCGCCGGCTGTTTCCAGTGGCCAATACGCCCGAAGCCATTCTTGCACTGGGGGAAGACGGGCTGGCCGATTTCATCAAGACCATCGGCCTGTACAAGAGCAAGGCGCGGCACATCATCGCCGCCTGCCGGATGCTCGTCGACCTGCACGGCAGCCAGGTGCCGCATGACCGGGCGGCGCTGGAAGCCTTGCCCGGCGTGGGCCGCAAGACGGCGAACGTGATCCTCAACACCGCTTTCGGCGAGCCGACGATGGCCGTCGACACACATATCTTCCGGGTGGCCAACCGTATCGGCCTCGCCCCGGGCAAAACCGTGCTCGCGGTGGAAAAAAAGCTGCTCAAGGTCGTGCCCAAAGCCTTCCTGGTCGACGCGCACCACTGGCTGATCCTGCACGGCCGCTATGTCTGTCAGGCGCGCAAGCCGAAATGCGGCGAATGCATCATTGCCGACCTGTGCGAATACCGGGACAAGGCCTGGCCCGTCACCCCGGCCGCAGCGGCTGCGGAGAGCCCTCCCACCCGCGCGCGCCGGCGCGCCTGAAACCGTCACATGTTCACGCCCAGCCGCGATCAGGTCCGCCAGTTCTTTTTTGACGTGTGGGCCAAGTACCGCGCCGGTCAGCCCCTGACGGGGGCGGAGCAGCCCGCGCTCGAAATCGTGCTGGCGCACCCCGAATACCACGCCATGCTGGACGCGCCCGACCGCCATCTGCACCGGGATTACCCACCGGAGGCCGGCGAGACAAACCCGTTTCTCCACCTGTCGCTGCATCTGGCGCTTGCCGAGCAGCTGGCGATCGACCAGCCACCCGGTCTGCGCGTCCGCTACCAGGGGCTGCTTGCCCGTCATGGCGAGGCCATGCCCGCCCAGCACGCAGTCATCGACTGTCTCGCCGAGACGGTCTGGCGGGCGCAGCGTGACCACGCGCCCTTCGACGCAGCGCTGTATCTGGCGTGCCTGGACGCCCGGCTAGGGGCGGCTCCGCACAGGCCAGGGTAGTTTCTTACCAGCAACCGGCTTCATTTTTCGCCAGCGGCGCCGTTATCACTCTGGCCTCCGGCAATGCCGGACCTGCCATTGCCTGAGCATTCACGATGACGCACGCCGAACAACTGATCAAGGTCAGCGACCAACTGCCCAGCCCGCGCGGCGTGGCGCTCGCTGTTCTGGAGCTGTGCCGGCGCGAGAACGTGACTCTGGGCGAAATCGCCCGTGTGGTGCAGACCGATCCTGCCTTGTCCTCCCGCCTGATCAAGCTGGCCAACACCGGTTCGCGCATTTCGCGCCCGGTCGTCTCGCTGCAGGAAGCCGTGGTCCGTCAGGGCATGTCGACGGTGCGGCAACTGGCGCTGGGGTTTTCGCTGCTGGATCAATACCGTTCCGGCACCTGCGCCAGTTTCGACTACCAGGCCTACTGGTCGCATTCCCTGCTGATGGGGCTGACCATGCAGGCACTGGCCGGCCAGGTGCGCGTGGCAGCTGCGGATGAGCTCTTCATCTGCGGCCTGCTGGCGCAGGTGGGCCAGCTGGCGCTCGCCACCGCCTACCCCGGCGAATACGACGCCGTCCTCAAGCAATACCAGGCCGATCGCAGTCAATCGATGATCGCACTCGAGCGTGCCGCGCTCGAAACCGACCATATCGAACTCGGCAGCGTCATGATGACCGAATGGGGCATTCCCAAAATCTTTACCGGGCCGCTCACCCACTACCAAGACAACGAACCGCCAGACTGCGCCAACGACTCGCGCAGCGACAGTCTCGTTCGCATGCTGCGCCTGTCGCACAGCCTGGCAGACCTGGGCCTCGCCGACGCCGAGCGCCGGCCGCAGCTCGCCCGCGCCTGGATCGAACAGGCCGAATTGCTGGACATCAAGCCCGATCAGGCCGGCGCCTTCATCGATGAAGTCATCATCCGCTGGAAGGAATGGGGCGAGCTGCTGAACATCCCCGTCACCACGCTGCCGCCGTTTACCGAGATTCAGCTGGGCGACAGCGAGCCGAACGAGCATGAAACGCCGTTGCGTATTGTGGTGGCCGACAGCAACGCCTTCAGCCGCCGCAAGATCATGGCCCTGCTGGTGGAGAACAGCGCCCATATCGTCTACCCCGCCGACAACGGTCACGCGGCGCTGGCGCTGGCGATGGAAGTGCTGCCGAATGTGATCATCGCCCACTTCAATCTGCCCGGCCTTGACGGCCCCGAGCTGTGCCATGCCCTGCGCGAAACCGAAGAAGGCCGGCGCATGCACATCCTGTTGATGTCGGATGAACACGGCGAAGAGCAGCTCACCCGCGCCTACGAGGCGGGCGCCGACGGCTACGCCCCCGGCAGCATCAGCAGCGCGGGCCTGCGCACGCGTCTCAGCGCGGCCCAGCGGTTTGTCCAGTTGCAGAACGCCTGGGAACGCGACCGTGCCCAGCTACGCCAGATTGCAGCCGAGCTCGCCGTTGCCAACCGCCGGCTGGCCAACGCCGCCCTCACCGATCTGCTCACCGGCCTGCCCAACCGCCGTTCGGCGATGGACCGGCTCGACCAGGCCTGGAGCAGCGCGCTGCGCAGTGAACAGCCGCTCTCGGTGATGGTGATCGACGTGGATCATTTCAAACACATCAACGATACCTACGGCCATGCGGCAGGCGACCACGTGTTGCGCGAAGTCGCCGACGTGCTGCGCCAATCGGCGCGACGCGGCGACAGCGTCTGCCGCATCGGCGGCGAGGAATTTCTGATCATCTGCCCCAATACCGAATTGAAGGCAGCGGTACTGCCCGCCGAGCGCCTGCGCGCTGCGCTCGCCAGCCACGCCGTCACCATCGGCAGCGGCACCGGCCGGGTGACGATCAGCATCGGCGTGGCCAGCCGTCACGGCAACACGCCCGATACCGACGCGTTGGTGCGCATGGCCGACCAGGCGCTTTACACGGCCAAGCAGAGCGGGCGCAACCGCATCAGCGCACACTGACTCCGTTTTGGCTGACTGCATCCGCGCTCAGTACTTGAGCGTGAGGCCGGGCTGCTGCGAGTAGTACCTGGCCAGATCGGCCATGTCGGCATCACTCAGGCTGGCCACCTGACCGGCCATGATCGGGTTCTTGCGTTTGCCCGATTTGTAATCCCTGAGCGCATGGTAGAGATAGTCGCG
>JAIWOL010000152.1 GCA_020216925.1 Thiobacillus sp.
ATGCTGGCCCGCGAGCGTGGGGAAGTTGGGCACCTCGCTGACGCCGGCCGGCCCGTGGCAGGCGGCACAGGCGGCAGATTTGGCCTTGCCCGCTTCGGCATTGCCCTTGGCGTGTGCGGGTGACAGCAGCAAACAGGCGGCAAGAAGGAACAGGGGGCGGATCATGTCTGGGCTCCTCATTTGGCCGGGCCACTGTAGGACGAGGCGTAATAAGCGGCGAGATCTTCCATATCCTGCTCGGACAGACTGCCGGCAATACCTTTCATGCTGGGATGGTCGCGTTCTCCGGTCTTGTAGGCCTTGAGCGCAGCGACGATATAATCGGCGTGTTGCCCACCCAGCTTGGGTACGCTGTAGACACTGGGATAGGCGGTGCGCCAGCCCGGAATGCCATGACACCCGGCGCACATCGAGGTTTTGAGTTGTCCGGCCTTGGGGTCGCCCGCCGCCTGAACTGGCAGCGCCACCGCCAACAGCGCGGACGCGAATAGCGTCATGCTGATGGGTTTCATCTTCCTCGCTCTCTCTGGTTGGATTGTCGTTCGACCCTGTCTTGGGCAGGGTTCGAATCGATTATAGGACGCTCAGGCAGGACTCAGTCCACTGCAATCCTGAAAAAATCGTTTTATGACAAAGAGTTATAACATTATCTACTGATATTCTTCTGGAACGCGCATGATCAATCTGCAAGCCTGCCCCCTCTGGCTGTATCGTCTGCTGCCCTTTTTGAGATGGTGGCCGGAGGTGACCCGGAGCACGCTCAGGGCCGATGCCATCGCGGCCCTTACCGGGGCCTTGATCGTGCTGCCGCAGGCGGTGGCCTTTGCCACCATTGCCGGCCTGCCGCCGCAGTATGGTCTATACGCCGCCATGATTCCGGTGGTGGTCGCGGCGCTGTGGGGGTCGAGCAAACATCTCGTCTCCGGCCCCACTACCGCAATTTCGATTGTGGTGTTCGCATCCATCAGCCCGCTGGCCGAACCCGGCACCGAGCAGTTCATCGGGCTGGTGCTCACCCTGACTTTCCTCGCCGGCGTCATCCAGCTCGCCATGGGCATGGCGCGGCTGGGCACCCTGGTCAATTTCATTTCGCATACCGTGATCGTCGGCTTTACCGCCGGCGCTGCACTGCTCATCGCCAGCAGCCAGGTGAAAAATTTCTTTGGCGTGGAGATTCCGCGCGGTGCGCATTTTCACGAAGTGCTGATCCATTTCGGCCGGCACATTCTGGAAATCGAGCCCTGGGTGCTGGCGGTGAGTCTCGTCACCCTGGTCTGCGGCATTCTTTCCAAGCGCTATCTGAAAAAACTGCCTTACATGATCGTCGCCATGGTGGCGGGCAGCCTCTTTGCCGCCCTGATCAATTACACGATCGGCACCGAAAACAGCGGCATCCGCACCGTCGGCGCGCTGGCGGCATCGTTCCCGCCTTTGTCCCTGCCCGATTTTTCCTGGGGCGCGATCAAGTCCACGTTGTTCCCGGCCATGATCGTCGCGATTCTGGCGCTGACCGAGGCCGTGGCCATCGCGCGCTCCGTGGCCACCAAATCAGACCAGCGCATCGACAGCAATCAGGAATTCATCGGCCAGGGCCTGGGCAACATAGTCGGCAGCTTTTTCTCCGGCTATGCGTCGAGCGGCTCGTTCAACCGCAGTGGCGTGAACTACGCATCGGGGGCACAGACGCCTCTGGCGGCTGCCTTCTCGGCTGGCTTCCTGCTGGTGATCGTATTGCTGGTGGCTCCGCTCGCCGCCTATTTGCCGGTACCGGCGATGGCGGCGATTCTTTTCATCGTGGCCTGGAGCCTGATCGACTTCCACCACATCGGCGAAATCATCAAGCGGCACAAGCGCGAGCGCCTGATCCTGGCATTCACCTTCTTCGGCACACTCGTCGATCTGGAAAAAGGCATCTTCCTGGGCATACTGGTGTCGCTGCTGTTCTATCTCTACCGCACCTCGCGCCCTTCGATCCGCGAACTGATCCCCCCGGCGGAAGAAGCGGCGAATCCGCGGCGCAAGTTCGTCCCGGCGCAGAACGACGACGCACGCTGCCCGCAACTGGCGATCTTGCGCGTGGAAGGCTCCATTTTCTTTGGCGCGGTCGAATACGTGCAGCAGCATTTCCGCAACATCGACGAAGCCGAACCCGGCAGGAAACATCTGCTCATCACGTCGCGCGCTATGGGTTTCATCGACCTGGCGGGGGCCGACATGCTGGCCAAGGAAGCCACCCGCAGGCGCAAGCTGGGCGGCGGCCTGTATCTTGTGGGGGTGCAGCCCGATCTGTGCGAGATGCTGCGGCGTGGCGGCCAGGCCGATGTCATCGGCGAAGAACAGATCTTCCGGCACAAAGGGGATGCGATTCACTCGATCTATGCGCGTCTGGACAGCGCGGTGTGCCGAAGCTGCCAAGCACGCATTTTTCACGAATGCCACGCTGCCCTGCCGGATGGCAGCCCGCGTCAGGACTGATTCGGCTCACGGCTCACTGTGCCCGGCCCGCCAGTCCCACGGCGGCACAGGCTGGTCTGCCGACCACAGGCCCAGCTTGTTCTGGCGCGCCGCGTCGGCCAGGCGACGCAATTCGGCAGGCGCCCTGCCTGTCGCCCAGGCGTGGCCTTGCGCGACCAGCTGCGTGCTGGCATCGTCGCCGGCGACATTGAGCCAGCCGATGCGCCGGCCGTAGCGGTCGGTGGCGAGGCTGTCGAACGTGGCGCGCCGTTTCAAAACCAGCGACTTGAGTGCGCGCGCGGCAGCCGCGCCGTGCGGCTGGCCGCTTTCCGGCGCGTCGATGCCCGCCAGACGAAGCTTGAGAAAAGCGCGCGACAGCGGGGCGTAGTGATCGGGTTTGAACAACACGGTGTCGCCGTCGATGACGACGATGACCACGCCCGAGAGCGTTTCTGCGCGCGCCGTGGCCGCCAGGCACAGCAGCAGACAGACGAGCAGCCTCAACCGGCGAGCATCTCGGCGGCGTGCTGCCGGGTGGTGGCGGTGAGCGTGGCCCCGCCAAGCATGCGGGCGATTTCCTCCACCCGCGCCGCCGCATCCAGACATTCGATTGCCGACGTCACCCCCTCACCGGAGGCGCGCCTGGCCACGCGCAGGTGATGCGCGCCGCGCGCTGCCACCTGCGGCAGGTGCGTAATGACCAGAACTTGCCGGGTTTCGCCCAGGCGCGCCAGCCGCCGGCCCACGGCTTCAGCCACGCCGCCGCCTATCCCCACGTCGACCTCGTCGAAGATCAGCGTGGGCACGCCCGCCACGCCGGACAGCGCGGTCTGGATCGCCAGGCTGACGCGCGACAGCTCACCCCCCGACGCCACTTTGCCAAGTGGCCCGGGCGCGAGGCCCGGATGGCTGGCGACACGGAATTCGACGTCTTCCAGCCCGTAGGCGCGCGGCTCCTGCAGCGGCAGCAACACGATGTCGAAATGCCCGCCTGCCAGCGCCAGCTCACGCATGGCGGCGGTAACTTCGGCGGCCAGCGCATGCGCCGCTTCGCGCCGCTGCGCCGACAGGCGCTGCGCGGCCGCACGGCAAGTCCGCTCCGCCTGCTCTTCTGCGGCCGCAAGGGCGTCGAGGTCCTCACTCGCGGCCAGTTCGGCCAGCCGCGCCCCGAACTGGTCGCGCAAGGCGGCAAGCGCGTCGGGCCGGACGCGATGTTTGCGCGCCAGCCGGTGCATCTCTGCCATGCGTTGGTCGAGTTCGGCCAGCCGCTCGGGGTCGAAGCTGAGCTGGCCGGCGTAGCGGCGCAGGGCATGCACCGCTTCGGCAACGTCGGCGCTGGCGGTTTCGAGCAGGCCGGCCACGTCGGCCAGGCTGTCGTCCAGCGCGCGCAGGGTTTCAAGCCGTGCGGCAAGCTGGCCAAGTTGTACGGTAACGGCCGCCTCGCCTTCGTCCAGACCGTCGAGCAGCGCCTGGTTGCCCTCGACGAGCGCCGTGACGTGCGCCAGCCGCGCGTGTTCGGACTGAAGCGCTTCCCAGCGATCGAGGTCGTCGCCCAACGCGCCGAGCTCCTCCATCGCAAGCTGCAAACCCTCGCGTTCGATGTGTCTTGCCTGACCACTGGTTTCGCTCTCGACCCTGCGACGCCGGGCCTGCTGCCACTGCCGCCAGGCTTGCGCCACCTCCGCCGCCGCGTCGTCTGCACGGGCGTAGGCATCGAGCATGGCACGCTGAGCATCGGCACGCAGCAGGGCGTGGTGGGCGTGCTGGCCGTGGATGTCGATCAGGTGTTCGGCAGCCTCCTTGAGCTGCGTGAGCGTGGCGGCGCTGCCGTTGACGAAGGCGCGCGAGCGCCCGCCTGCGTCGATGACGCGGCGCAGGATGAGCGTGTCTTCTTCGCTGCCGAAACCGGCGTTATCGAGCCAGGCCGCGAACGCGGGCAGACCGGCGATGTGGAATTCGGCAGCGATCTCGGCGCGCGACGCGCCCGGCCGCACCACGCCGGCCTCGGCACGATCGCCCAGCGCCAGCGCCAGCGCGTCGACGAGGATGGATTTGCCGGCACCGGTTTCTCCGGTGAGCACAGTCAGTCCGGGCTCGAAATCGAGTTCTACGGATTCGGCCAGGAGGTAGTTGCGAATGGAAAGATGTCTGAGCATGGCCCGCTCAAAGTCTTTTGCCCCAGTGCAGTTTTTGCCGCAGCGTATCGTAGTAGCTGTAGGAATGCGGATGCAGCAGGGTCACGGGACGGCTGGCACGGGTGATCCACACATGGTCGCCACTCATCAGGTCGAAATGCATCTGGCCGTCGAAGTGCACACGCGCGTCGTCTGCGTAGGTGAGCGTGAGTTCGATGCGCGAATGGCTGCTGACGACAATGGGTCGGGCCGACAGGGTGTGCGGACAGATGGGCACCAGCGCCACGGCCTCCAGCGTGGGGTGCACGATGGGCCCGCCCGCCGACAACGCATAGGCGGTGGTGCCGGTGGGGCTGGTGACCACCAGGCCGTCGGCACGCTGGCTGTAGACGAACTCGCTGTTGATGGCGATTTCCAGGTCGATGAGCCGCCCGGAGCCGCCTTTGCCGACGACCACGTCATTGAACGCGGTGGACTCGAACACCCGTTCGCCATTGCGGCGGATCTGGCCGTTGAGCAGGATGCGCTCTTCCGCCACGTACTGACCGGAAAGAATCTCGGCCACCGCGTCGTACATGTCGTCCACGGTGATATCGGTCAGAAAGCCCAGCCGCCCCTGATTGATGCCGATGAGCGGCGCTCCCGCGGATGCCAGTTCGCGCGCGATCGACAACATGGTGCCGTCGCCCCCCATGACCACCACCACATCACTCTCCGTCGCCAGATCATGCAGGTTGCGGTGCGGACAGTCGCGGATGTTCAGCCGCTCGGCGGTCTGGCTCGCCAGCATCACGGCATGGCCGCGACCACGCAGAAATTCCCCCAGCCGGCAAACGGAATCGTGCATCCCGGGGTTGTCGTACTTGCCGACCAGGCCGACGGTATGGAAGGGTGTTTGCATGACACGCGATTATAGGGGCAGTCGCAAGATTCGAGATTCGAGATGCAGGCAGGCCCGGGCCAAGAGGGTTTGCCTGCATCTCGAAACTTGCCTCTGGTAACTGCCTCTATAATCCGGCCATGCTCACTGATCGCGCCCAAATCCTGCTGAAGACCCTGGTCGAACGCTATATCGCCGATGGCGAGCCGGTGGGGTCGCGCACCCTGTCCAAACACTCCGGGCTCGACCTCTCGCCTGCCAGCATCCGCAACGTGATGGCCGACCTGGAAGAAATGGGCTTTGTCACCAGCCCGCACACTTCGGCAGGCCGGGTGCCTACGCCGCGCGGCTACCGCTTTTTCGTCGACGCCCTGCTCACCGTGCGCCCGCTCGCACAGGTGGAAGTCGCCCAACTCGAATCCTGTCTCGCCCCGTCCGATCCGCAACGCCTGATCGCTTCAGCTTCTTCGCTGCTGTCCGACCTGTCGCATTTTGCCGGACTGGTGATGACCCCGCGCCGCAACCCGGCATTCCGCCAGATCGAATTTCTGAGCCTTTCCGACAAGCGCATCCTGCTCATCATCGTGACGATGGAAGGCGAAGTCGAAAACCGCGTCATTCTCACCGACACGCCCTACTCCGCCTCGGCGCTGACCGAAGCCGCCAATTACTTCAACCAGCATTTTGCTGGCCACCGCTTCGACCAGGTACGCAGCAAGCTGCGCGACGAACTCGGCCGGATGCGCGACGACATCACGCGGCTGATGGCGGCGGCAGTGGATGCCGGCAGCCAGGCGCTCGACCCCGGCCAGGAAAGCATGGTGGTATCGGGCAGCCGCAACCTGCTCGACGTGGAAGAGCTTTCCGGCAACATGCGCACCCTGCGCCGCCTGTTCGACGCATTCGAACAGAAAACCGGCCTGTTGCAACTGCTCGACCAGTCGCGCAGCGCCGCCGGCGTGCAGATATTCATCGGCGGCGAATCCGATCTGTTGCCGCTGGACGAGTGCAGCCTCGTCACCGCGCCCTATTCGGTTGACGGGCAAGTCGTCGGCACGCTCGGCGTGGTGGGCCCCACCCGCATGGCTTACGAACGCGTCGTGCCCATCGTCGACATCACCGCCAAACTTTTATCGAGCGCCCTCTCGCATCACGGATGAATTACCCAAAAGAGCCGGAATACACACATGGCCAGCCCACCCGCACCGGGGTGCTGCTGCTCAACCTGGGCACGCCCGAGGCCCCCACGGCCAAGGCCTTGCGCCCCTATCTCAAGCAGTTTCTTTCCGACCCCCGGGTGGTAGAGATTCCGCGCGCGATCTGGTGGCTGATCCTGAACGGCGTCATTCTCAACACGCGCCCCAGGAAATCTGCCGAAAAATACGCCGCGATCTGGACCGCCGACGGCTCGCCGCTCAAGGTCCACACCGAAAAGCAGGCCAAGCTGCTGAAGGGCTGGCTCGGTGAGCAGCTTGCCTCGCCCCTGCAGGTTGAATACGCGATGCGCTACGGCTCCCCCTCTATCCCTGAAACGCTCGCACGCATGAAGGCCAATGGCTGCGACCGCATCCTGCTTCTGCCTGCCTACCCGCAGTACGCCGCGTCGTCCACGGCTACCGCCCACGACATGGCCTTTGCCTGGCTGCAAAGCGTGCGCAACCAGCCGGCGCTGCGCACCGTCAAGCATTACCACGACCACCCCGGTTACATTCAGGCACTCGCTGCCAATATCCACGACTACTGGCAAATGCACGGCCGTCCGGACGTGCTGGTAATGAGCTTTCACGGCGTACCGCGCTACACGCTCGACAAGGGCGACCCCTATCACTGCGAATGCCAGAAAACCGGCCGGCTGCTCGCCAGCGCGCTGGGACTCGAAGCGCACCAGTTCCGCCTCAGCTTCCAGTCGCGATTCGGCCGCGCCGAATGGCTCCAGCCCTATACCGACAAAACCCTGGAAACCCTGGGCCGCGAAGGCGTTGGCCGCGTCGATATCGTCGCTCCCGGCTTCACAGCCGATTGCCTGGAAACCCTGGAAGAACTGGCGATGGAAGGCCGCGAAACCTTTCTCACCGCCGGCGGCAAGGCATTCCACTACATCCCCGCGCTCAACGAACACCCGGAATGGATCGACGCTCTGGGCCGCATCGCGCTGGAAAATCTGGGCGGCTGGGTCAGTGCGAACTGGGATCGCGACGCTGACACGCTGGCACGCGAAGCCTCGCGCCAACGCGCCCTGCAAGTCGGGGCAAAACAATAATTGCCCGCTGTTGCACGGGCAGTTTTTTCACCCTCCAATCGGCCGCAAACCCGCGCTATATAAGCGTTTGCTTGTTGACAGCATCTTTAGGCTGCTGAATCATGCGCCCACTGCACGGGAAACCGAGAAGCCCGTGTGTGTGGTTGGCCTATCTCCCAGGTACCCAAGAAGCCTGAACGAATTGGCCCGAATTCCGATGCCCACGCATCGCCAACTCAATCTCCTGGAGGAGTCTTATGACAATCAAGACCATTGCGCTGTCGCTCGCAGCTTGTGCGGCTTTCGGTCTGGCCGGCGTTGCCAGCGCCGCCGACATGCATACCAAGGCCATCTCGGCGACCTGCATGTCCTGCCACGGCCCCGGCGGCAAGAGCCTAGGCGCCATTCCCAGCATCAACGGTCTGGACAAGGATTACTTCGTCAAGCAGATGAAGGACTTCAAATCCGGCGCCCGCCAGGGCACGATCATGAAACGTCACGCGTTCGGCTATACCGACGCCGAGTTCGAAGCCATGGGCGCGTACTTCGCGTCCCTGAAATAAGCAAGGAGACAGAACATGACTTTGAATCGTCGCGATTTCCTGAAAGTTTCCGGCGCTGGCGCCGCAGTAGCCCTGACCGGTTGCGCCACCCAGTCCGCTCCCACCGTCGCCAAGGCCAATCCACATGTGGTCGTCGTCGGCGCGGGCTTTGGCGGCGCAACCTGCGCCAAGTATCTCAAGCAATGGGGGCCGAATATCGAGGTCACCCTGATCGAGCCGAACGACAAATTCGTCTCCTGCCCGATCTCCAACTGGGTGCTCGGCGGCATCCGCACCATGGACGACATCACCCACGGCTACGACAACCTGCCCAAGCGTGGCATCAAAATGGTCAAGGACTACGTGGTCGGCGTCGATACCGGCAAGCGCACCGTCAAGCTCAAGGGCGGCTCGACCATATCCTATGACCGTCTGGTGCTCGCCCCCGGCGTCGAGATCATGACCGATTTCGTCAAAGGTTTCAGGGAAGCCGAAGCCGCTGGCAAGGTGGTGCACGCGTGGAAAGCCGGGCCGCAAACTGCCCTGCTACGCAAGCAGCTCGAAGCCATGCCCGACGGCGGCGTGTTCGTGATGTCGGTGCCCACCGCACCGTATCGCTGCCCCCCCGGCCCCTACGAGCGCGCCTGTATGGTCGCTAACTACTTCAAGAAAGCCAAACCCAAGTCGAAGATCATCCTGCTCGACGGCAACCCGGACGTCGCCTCCAAAAAAGGGCTGTTCATGGGTGCCTGGAACGATCTCTACAAGGGCATGATCGAGTACCGCCCGAACAATGCGCCTTATGCGGTTGACGGCAACAAGATGGTGGTCTCGACCGAGTTCGACGATGTCAAGGGCGACGTGCTGAACGTGGTGCCGCGCCAGAAAGCAGGCGAGGTCTGCGAAATGGCCGGCGCACGTAACGACAGCAACGGTATCTGGTGCGCCGTCAACCTGGCCACCTTCGAATCGACCACGGTGCCAAACGTACACGTCATCGGTGACTCGGTGCTGTCCAACCTGCCGAAGTCCGGCCACATGGCAACCAACCACGCAAAAGTGTGTGCGGCCGCCATCGTCGAACTGCTGGCCGGCCGTCAGCCCGACCCGATTCCGGTCGTGGCCAACACCTGCTACTCGGCAACGTCCGACACCACCTCGGGCTATGTGGCCAACGTGTTCCGCTTCGAAGCCGGCAAGGGTTATGTGTCCGCCCCGGAAGGTGGCGCAACGGCCAAGGGCGACGAACTGAACTTCGCCTACAACGAATCCTGGGCGCAGAACATCTGGGCAGAAGTGCTCGGCTGATCCGTTTTGGGGTTTGCTTCAACGGGGCTTCGGCCCCGTTTTTTTTGTTCAACGTACGCGCGCGTAGGTGACGAAATCGAAACGCAGGCGATCGGCTTTGTGCCCTGTGTGCGACTGGCGTTCGATTTCCCGGAATGCGGCACGGTCGAATTCGGGAAACCAGGCATCGCCTGCGGCGTCGATATCGACCTCGGTGAGATACAGCCGGTCGGCCAGCGCAATCGCCTGCGCGTAGAGTTCGGCGCCGCCGATGAAAAAAACCTCGTCGTGCTCCGCGCAAGCCGCGAGCGCGGCGGGAATCGAATCTGCAACCAGACAGCCCTCTGGCTGATAGTCGCGATTGCGGGTGATGACGACATTGGTGCGCCCCGGCAGCGGACGCCCGAGCGACTCGAAGGTTTTGCGTCCCATCAGCACGGGATGCCCCAAGGTGAGCGCCTTGAAATGCGCAAGGTCCTCCGGCAACCGCCACGGCAGCCGGTTCTCGATGCCGATGACACGGTTTTTAGCCAGCGCGGCGATGACGCTGACGCGCGGGCTCTTCATACCGCCACCGGCGCCTTGATCGCGGGATGCGGATCGTAGCCTTCGAGCGTGAAATCCTCGAAGCGGAAACCGAAGATGTCCTTCACCTCGGGATTCAGCTTCATCGCGGGCAGGGGGCGCGGCGTGCGCGAGAGCTGGAGGCGCGCCTGCTCGATATGGTTGAGATACAGGTGCGCATCGCCCAGGGTATGGACGAAGTCGCCGGGTTTCAACCCGGTCACCTGCGCCATCATCATCGTCAGCAGCGCATAGCTCGCAATGTTGAACGGCACGCCGAGAAAGATGTCGGCGCTGCGCTGGTAGAGCTGGCAGCTCAACCTGCCCTCGGCGACGTAGAACTGGAAGAAGGCGTGACAGGGCGCGAGCGCCATGCGGTCGAGGTCGGCCACATTCCAGGCCGAGACGATGATGCGGCGCGAGTCGGGATTGGCCCTGATCGTCTTCACCGCTTCGCTGATCTGGTCGATGGCGCCGCCGTCGCGCGCCGGCCAGCTGCGCCACTGGTGGCCGTATACCGGGCCGAGATCGCCGTTTTCGTCCGCCCATTCGTCCCAGATCGTGACGCCATTGTCCTTGAGGTACTGGATATTGGTGTCGCCGCGAAGAAACCACAACAGTTCGTGGATGATGGAGCGCAGGTGGCATTTCTTGGTGGTGACGAGCGGAAAACCCGCTGCCAGGTTGTAGCGCATCTGCCAGCCGAATACCGACAGGGTGCCGGTGCCGGTGCGGTCGTCTTTCTTCGTGCCCTGTTCGAGCACATGGCGCATCAGATCGAGATAGGGTGTCATGGTCGGGTTTGTGGGGCGGTCGGCGCGGCCAGGGTGGGCTGATTATCGCCGAGAACGTCATCGTAGTATGCGGACAGCAGCGTGGCCGGCGCGGCGCCATACACATTCCAGAATGCGATTTCGAAGTCGGTGTTGTCCTGCACCGCCAGCACCAGCCGGCGGAACCGTTCTTCATCGCGTGCCCTGAGCCAGGCCACGAGCTGCATGGACTGGCGATAGAACTCGTGGATGCTCAGATTCGAGGCGGACGCGCGATGCCGGCGGTCCGGCGTGTCGCGCGCCGCGAGGTTCACCCGCCGGCCTGCGCGTATGGCTTCGCGCACCTTCTCGTCGCTGGCGAACTCGGCGCCGCCCCCTTCTGCGGTGAGCGAGGCCCAGCCCTCGTGGAACCAGATCGGCAGGGTGCTGTGATAGTGACCGATGCGCTGCCCAAGATGCAGGTGCGCCAGCTCGTGCGCGAGCAGCGCCGGCAGTCGCATGCGCTCCCGGCCATCCAGATTCGGCGACAGGATCAGCCGGTTGTCCGGCACCACCGCTGCCGAGAGCCGGGGCGTGAGCACCCAGCGCTTGAAACAGGCTTCGCTGCCGCAGACGTAGACGCGCGGAGGCTTCGCAAAGCGCAGATAGTGCGCAGCCTCGACTTTCTGGATGGCGGCCGGCAGGGCGGCCGCCACGCGCTCGCCGTACGACACGTAGCCGGGCTCGACCCAGACACGCGGCTCGCTCGCGAGCGGCACGAAGCCCTCGATCGGCTTGAGCGCGCGCGGCTCGCTCACGCTGAGCGCGCAGCCGGACAATCCGGCGCACAGCCACGCCAGCCACGCCGTCTTCATGCCGGTGCGAGCGGCTGCCAGCGTCCGTCGACGAGGCCTTCCAGCGGGGCGTACTGGATCTTGTAGGCCATCTTGCGGCTGGCTGCGATCCAGTAGCCCAGATACAGATAGGGCAGCTCCAGCCGCCGGGCCAGTTCGATCTGCCACAGCACGCCATAGACGCCGAGGCTGTCCTGCCCGCGATGCGGATCAAAAAAGGTATAGACCGCGGAGAGCCCATCGTCGATCTGGTCGATCACGGCGATCATCACCAGCGTGTCGCCGTCGCGAAACTCCACCATCGCCGAATCGACGTTGGACGACAGCAGGAACTGGATGTACTGATCGGGCCCGTCGCGATCCATGCCGCCGCCGGCGTGACGGCTGCCAAGGTAACGTCGGTACAAATCGTAATGTTCGTTCCGGAAATCCAGCGGCAGGAAGCGCGCGTCGAGTCCGCGATTGCGCTTGAGACACCGGCGCTGGGTACGGTTGGGCGCAAACCGGGCCGCGTCGACGCGCACAGGCACGCAGGCCCGGCAGTGCTCGCAGTGCGGGCGGTAGATGAACTGGCCGCTGCGGCGGAAACCGGCGCGGATCAGCGCGCTGTAGGCATGGCGGTCGATGAGGTGGGCGGGGGTGGCCACTTGCGAACGCGCACGCTCGCCCGGCAGGTAGCTGCAGTCATAGTGCGCGGTGAGATAGAACTGGATGCGCTGGAACGGCGGTTCAGTCGGGTACATCAAAGCTCCAGGGGCCGGGCCTGTGCGGCAAGTTTACCAACTCCTCCAGCCGTTCGATGAAATCGGCGCGGCGCAGGGTGCGCGCCCCCAGGCTGGCCAGGTGAGGCGTGGCCATCTGGCAGTCGATGAGACCAAACTCCCAGCGCGCCAGTTGCCGGGCAAGCCTCACCAGCGCCACCTTCGACGCGTCCGGTTCGCGGCTGAACATCGATTCGCCGTAGAACATGCGGCCGATCGCCACGCCGTACAGCCCACCGACCAGTACCCCCTGCCGCCAGGTTTCGACCGAATGGGCAAACCCCGCCTCGAACAGACGGGTATAGGCCGCGATCATGGCAGCTGAAATCCAGGTTCCGGCTGCATTCGCACGCGGCGCCGCACAGGCCCGCATCACTTCGGCAAACGCCGTATCGACGCGCAATTCAAACCCGCCGTTGCGCAGCCGCTTGGCCAGCGAACGCGTGACCCGCAGCTCGCCAGGCACCAGCACCATGCGCGGGTCGGGGCTCCACCAGAGGATGGGTTCGCCCGGATTGAACCAGGGAAAAATACCGTGGCGATAGGCGTCCAGCAGCGTGGCCACGGCCAGATCGCCGCCCCTGGCCAGCAGCCCGTTAGGCTCGGCCAGGGCCTGATCCACCGGCGGGAACAGTGTGGCGTTTTGACCATGTGTGCTCATATGCGCATCTTACCGATGCAAAAAACGCTTGCGTCCGCTTGTTTCATTATTTAAGATTTACATATCTTTATATTTATACATCCTGTACAACCGTCACCTGGAGTCTGCATCATGAAAAAACCCGCCCTTGTTGTCCTCGCCCTTGCCGCCGCCCTGCCCGCCAGCGCTCTGGCCGACAGCTGGATGATGCGCGCGCGCGCCATCCAGATCGCGCCGGATGTCGACACCTCGCCGACACTGGCCGGACTGGACGTGTCCGATGAATGGACGCCGGAGGTCGATTTCACCTATTTCGTCTCCCCCCGTGTCGGTGTGGAACTGATCCTCGGCACGGCCCGCCACGAGGTGAATCTGGGCAGCACCCGGCTCGGCAAGCTCAACCACCTGCCGCCCACGCTGACCGTGCAGTACCACTTCGACGCCACGCCCTCTATCAAACCCTACGTCGGTGCGGGCGTGAACTACACCCGCTTCTATAATGTCGATCTTGCCCCCGTCCTGACCGTCGACCGCAACAGTTTCGGCGGTGCCCTGCAGGCCGGCGTCGACATCGCCATCGCGAAAAACCTCTTCCTCAACCTTGATGTCAAAAAAATCTGGATCGAAACCGACGTCAAGTCGAACGGCACCAAGCTCACCACGCTGGATATCGATCCGCTGGTGTGGGGTGTCGGCCTCAGCTTGCGTTTCTGACCCCGCTGCGTGTAACTTTTTGACGTCTGCGTCCCCCTCTCTCCCGGGCCCGCCGTGTTGGTGCGCTGCCTTCGGGGGGGATTCGTGAGCAATTCGCCGGGGCTCATGGCCCCCCCCTCTTCTTTGCCGGAAAAAGCCGGCTGTTTTCACTGTGGTCTGCCCGTTCCCGACGGCGCGCATTACCCCATCCGCTTTGAAGCGGCAACCCATCAGGCCTGTTGCCGCGGCTGCCAGGCCGTGGCGCAGACCATCATCGACAGCGGCCAGGGGGCCTACTACACGCACCGCACTGCGCTGCCCGCCACGCCGCGCGAGGCAGAAGCCGAAATCGCCCAGCTGGGCCTGTACGATCTGCCGGAAATCCAGGAAAGTTTCGTCAAGATCGAACCGGAAAACGTCCGCGAGGCGGCGCTGATCCTGGAAAACATCGTGTGCGCGGCGTGCATCTGGCTGAACGAACGCCACATCGCCGCGCTGCCCGGCGTGCTGTCGGTCGAGATCAACTACGCCACACGGCGCGCGCGGGTGCGCTGGGACGCGAGCCGCATCCAGCTCTCGGCGATTCTGAAGGCGGTGTCGGACATTGGCTATATCGCGCATCCTTTCGATCCCGGCCGTTCCGACGACATCCACCGCCGCGAGCGCAACGCCGCCATCAAGCGGCTCGCCATCGCCGGCCTGGGGATGATGCAGGTGATGATGTACGCGCTGCCCACCTACACCGCCACCGACATGACCGGCGAGATCCGCCGGCTGATGAGCTGGGCAAGCCTCGTGCTCACCATCCCGGTGGTGCTGTACTCGGCCTGGCCGTTCTTCATCGGCGCCTGGCGCGACCTCAGGCGGCGCACGCTGGGGATGGACGTGCCGGTGGCGCTGGGCGTCGGCACCGCCTTCGTCGCCAGCGTCTACAGCACCTTCTCCGGCCACGGCGAGGTGTACTACGACTCGGTGACCATGTTCATCTTTCTGCTGCTCACCGGCCGTTTCCTCGAAATGAACGCGCGCCGCCGCGCCGGCGCGGCAGTGGAAGAGCTGGTCAAGCTCATTCCCGCCGCCGCCACGCGCCTGCCCAACTGGCCGGCGCGCGACGAGGAACAGGTGCCGGTGGCGCGGCTGGCGGCCGGCGATCATGTGCTCGTCCGTCCCGGCGAAACGCTGCCTGCCGACGGCGTGGTGGTCGACGGCGCCAGCGCCGTGTCCGAGGCCATGCTCACCGGCGAGTCGCTGCCAGTATCAAAAACCGTCGGGACGCGCATCGTTGGCGGCAGCCTCAATCAGGCGAGCCCGCTCGTCGTGCGGGTGGACAGGCTCGGCGCCGACACCCGGCTCGCCGCCATCGTGCGCCTGCTCGACCGCGCGCAAAGCGAAAAACCGCGTCTCGGCCAGCTCGCCGACCGCGCCGCCGCCTGGTTCGTCGGCCTGCTGCTGCTGATCACTCTGCTGATTGGCGTGGTCTGGGTACAGATCGACCCGTCGAAAGCGCTGTGGATCGTGGTCTCGGTTCTGGTCGTCACCTGCCCCTGCGCGCTTGGCCTTGCCACACCCGCCGCACTCACCACCGCAACCGGCCGGCTCACCCGGCTGGGGTTGCTGACCACGCGAGGCCACGCGCTGGAAACGCTGGCGCGCGCCACCGATCTGGTATTCGACAAGACCGGCACGCTGACTCACGGCCGCCTGTCCGTGCGCCGCGTGGTGCCGCTGGGCGGCCGCTCGGCGCAAGAAGTCGGCGCGCTGGCCGCCGCGCTCGAAGCCGGTTCCGAACATCCGATCGCCAAAGCCTTGCGCGAATTCGCGCCCGCCCGCGTCAACGCCAGCGACATCCGCAACACCCCGGGGCAGGGGGTAGAAGGCACGCTGAACGGACGCGCGCATCGCCTGGGTTCACCCCGCTTTGCCGCTCCCGGCGCTGCCTTGCCCGATGCGACCGGGGGCGAGAGCTGGGTTGCGCTGGCCGAAGGAAACGAGCCGATCGCCTGGTTCGCGCTGGCCGACACGCCGCGTGCCGACGCCGCCGCCGCGCTTGCCGCACTGCACCAGCAGGGCCTGCGCCTGCACCTGCTGTCGGGCGACGCCGAAGGCGCGGTCAAGGCCACTGCGCGGCTGCTAGGCATAGCCGACTGGCACGCCGGCGCGCTGCCGGAAGACAAGCTCGCCTACGTGAAAGCACTACAGGCCGAAGGCCGCATCGTTGCCATGGTCGGCGACGGCATCAACGACGCGCCGGTGCTCGCCGGCGCACAGGTGTCGATTGCCATGGGCGAAGGCGCCGACGTGGCGCAGGCCGCCGCCGACATGGTGATGCTGGGCAACCGGCTTGGCACCCTGGCCGACGGCGTCGCCCTGGCGCGCAAGACGCAGAAGATCATCCGCGAAAACCTCGGCTGGGCGCTCGGCTACAACCTCATCGCCATCCCCGCCGCCGCGCTCGGCCATGTCACCCCCTGGATCGCGGGCATCGGCATGTCGGCAAGTTCGCTGCTGGTGGTGCTGAACGCGCTGCGCCTGTCGGATTTCAAAAAAATGAGCGGTGAGCGGTAGGCCCCTCTCATCGCCTTGCGTTTTTCCGTGGAAATCCTGCTTCTCCTCATCCCCATCAGTCTCGTGCTCGTCGGCGGCATCGCCTGGGTCATGCTGTGGGCGGCCAGAAGCGGGCAGTTCGACGACCTCGAAGGCCCCGCCCACAGCGTGATCATGGACGACGACACACCGCCCCGATGCGGCGACGCCGCGTCCCCCTCCGATCAGGACAAATAGGCCGCATCGTCTATGCTGCGAAGCGGACTTTCACGCTGCCTCGCGCCATGACCCCGCCCATCCTCTGGTACTTTGCCGACCCCATGTGTTCGTGGTGCTGGGGCTTTTCCCCGTCCATCGAAACCTTGCGCAACGACTATCGCCCGCGCCTGAGAATCGCGCTGGTGCTCGGCGGCCTGCGCCCCGGCGAAACCACCCCACTGGACGCCTCCGCCCGCGACGGCATCCTGCAACACTGGCAGGTGGTTCAGGCGCGCACCGGCCAGCCTTTCCGTTTCGACGGCGCGCTGCCGGCCGGCTTCGTGTACGACACCGAACCCGCGTGCCGCGCCGTGATTGCCGCCGGCGCACTGGACGCGGCGAGCGTTTTCCCCCTGTTCAATGCGATCCAGTCCGCGTTCTACGCCGAGGGACGCGACATCACGCAAGCCGCCTGCCTCACGGCACTGGCGGGCGAGCTTGGCCTCGACACTGCACGTTTCGCCGGCATCTGGGCCAGCGGCACGGCCCGCGACCGCACCCAGGCGCATTTCCGCCAGGCGCGCGCCGCCGGCGTGCGCGGCTTTCCCACGCTGATCCTGCAGCAGGACGAACGCCTGACGCCCATTGCCGCCGGCTGCGACCGCCTCGACACGGTACGCACCCGCATCGACGCCTGTCTTGCCACATGAAATTCCGGCTGGCCGCGTAGCTGATCGTGCCCCGGCCTCGCCAAAGGCCGCCGGGCCGGGTTTGGCGGGCTGCGTCTTTTCACCGCCGATGCGCAGCAACCGGTGTTCGGCACGTTTCCCGCCGTGCCTGGGTACCCGTAGAATGCATCCGTTTCCACAACGGAGTCTGCGATGTCCCGCCTGCCGTCTCTTCCTGTACGAGTCCTTGCCGCCGGACTCGTGGCCTTCACGTTCGTCCTGGGCATTTCCGGCTGCGGCGCCGGCGAACCCGGCAAACAAACCGTTTCCACCGCACCCGCCGCCGGCCAACCCCCCAACCCCCGTGTGCAGATCGAAACCAGCATGGGCAACATCGTCGTCGAGCTCTTCCCCCGCAACGCGCCGCAGTCTGCGGGCAATTTCCTCAACTACGTGCAGAGCGGCTTTTACAACGGCCTGGTCTTTCACCGCGTCATTCCCGGTTTCATGATCCAGGGCGGCGGCATGACGGTCGACATGACCGAAAAGCCCAAGAACGCGCCCATCCGCAACGAGGCCGACAACGGCCTGAGAAACCTGCGCGGCACCCTGGCGATGGCCCGCGCCCAGGACCCGCACTCGGCCTCGTCGCAATTCTTCATCAACGTCGCCGACAACCACGCTCTCGACCACCGCGGCCAAAGCGTCGCCGGCTGGGGCTATGCCGTGTTCGGCCAGGTGGTGGCAGGCATGGACGTGGTCGATGCCATCGTTGCCGTGCCGCGCGGTCGCGCCGGCCCGCACGACGACGTGCCGAAGACGCCGGTTGTCATGCAGCGGGTGAGCGTGCTGCCCGCCGCGGCGCAGAACGAGGCCAGCCACTGAACGTTCGCGCCAAACTGCTGCTGCTCGGCCTCGCCGCGCCGCTGAGCCTCGCGCTGGGACTCGCCGCCGGAAACCTGCCCGACGACCCGGCGGTCGCGCAGCAAATCCTCGCCCTGTTGCGCGGCCCGCGCGTCGCTGCCGCCTTCGCCTGCGGCAGCCTGCTCGCGCTCGCCGGCGTGCTGATGCAAACCTTGTTCCGCAACCCGCTGGCCGAACCCTACCTGCTTGGCGCGTCCGGCGGCGCGGGTTTCGCCGCCCTGCTCGGCATGACCGCAGGCCTGGCCTGGCCGTGGGTGTCGCTCGCCGCATTTGCAGGCAGCCTCGGCGCACTGGCACTCGCCGCCGGGCTGGGCGGCCGGATGCTCGCGCGCGACCACACGCCGCTGCTGCTCGCCGGCGTCATGCTCGCCGCCGGTTTCGGCGCACTCATCTCGCTGGTGCTCTCCACCGCGCCGGCCGAACGCCTGCCCGGCATGCTGTTCTTCCTGATGGGCGACCTCGCCTGGGCCGACCGGCCGGGCCTGCTCTGGATCGCCCTCGCCGTCGCCAGCTTCGCCGCGTTTTCGCTTGCGCCTCGGCTCGACGTACTGCAACTCTCGCCGCACAAAGCCGCCTCGCTGGGCGTGCCCGTGGCGCCCACGCGCTGGATGCTGTTCGCGCTCGCCGGGGCCTGCACCTCGCTCGTCGTCGCCCAGGCCGGCAGCATCGGCTTCGTCGGCCTCATGGTGCCGCACGCCCTGCGCCGCCTCGGCCTCGTCAGCCATCGCGTCCTGCTGCCCGCCGCCGCGCTCGCCGGCGGCAGCCTGCTCGTCCTCGCCGACGCG
>JAIWOL010000029.1 GCA_020216925.1 Thiobacillus sp.
CAAGCTCGACCGCAAGCGCAACAACGTCGTCGTGTCGCGCCGCGCCGTGCTCGAAGAGACCATGGGCGCCGACCGCGAAGCGCTGATGGAAAGCCTGAAGGAAGGCTCCATCGTCAAGGGGGTGGTCAAGAACATCACCGACTACGGCGCGTTTGTCGATCTGGGCGGCATCGACGGCCTGCTGCACATCACCGACATGGCCTGGCGTCGCGTCAAGCATCCGTCCGAGGTCGTCACCGTCGGCATGGAGCTCGAAGCCAAGATCCTGCGCTACGACACCGAGAAAAACCGCGTGTCGCTCGGCATCAAGCAGCTCGGCGACGACCCGTGGGTCGGCATCGCGCGCCGCTACCCGCAGGGCACGCGCATGTTCGGCAAGGTTGCCAACCTCACCGACTACGGCGCCTTCGTCGAAATCGAAGAAGGCATCGAAGGCCTGGTGCACGTTTCCGAAATGGACTGGACCAACAAGAACGTCAGCCCGTCCAAGATCGTTCAACTGGGCGACGAAGTCGAGGTCATGGTGCTCGACATCGACGAAGACAAGCGCCGCATCTCGCTGGGCATGAAGCAGTGCAAGTCGAACCCGTGGGAAGACTTCTCGATGAATTACAAGAAGGGCGACAAGGTCAGCGGCGCGATCAAGTCGATCACCGACTTTGGCGTGTTCATCGGCCTGCCTGGCGGCATCGACGGTCTGGTGCACCTGTCCGATCTGTCGTGGAGCGTGCCCGGCGAGGAAGCGGTGCGCAATTTCCGCAAGGGGCAGGACGTGGAAGCCGTGGTGCTCGGCATCGACCTCGAGCGCGAACGCATCTCGCTCGGCATCAAACAGCTCGAAGGCGACCCGCTGACCAGCTACGCCACGGGCCACGAGAAGGGCAGCATCGTCAAGGGCACGATCAAGACCGTGGAAGCCAAGGGCGCGACGGTTACGCTCGACGGCGACATGGAAGGCTATCTGCGTGCGTCAGAAGTGTCGCGTGACCGCGTGGAAGACATGCGCAGCCACTACAAGGAAGGCGACGAGATCGAAGCCATGATCATCAACGTGGATCGCAAGAACCGTGTGATCAACCTGTCGATCAAGGCCCGCGACATGAACGAGCAGGATGCCGCCATGAAGAAGATGGCGGCCGAATCCGCCGCATCCACGGGATCGACCAACCTGGGCGCACTGCTCAAGGCCAAACTCGACAACAAGAACGCCGAGTAAGTCATGACCAAGTCCGAGCTGATCGCACAGCTTGCCGCGCGGCATTCGCAGTTTTCCGTGGCGGATATCGAGATGGCGGTGAAGACGGTCCTCGACGCGCTGGCCAAGAATCTGTCGCGCGGCGAGCGTATCGAGATTCGCGGATTCGGCAGTTTCAGCCTGAGCTACCGGCCTGCCCGCGTGGGGCGCAACCCCAAGTCGGGCGAAAAGGTGCAGGTGCCGGCAAAGTATGTGCCGCACTTCAAGGCGGGCAAGGAACTGCGGGATCGGGTGGACTTTCACGCCTGAGCGTCAGCCTCCGGGGCTTCATGCAGGCAGAAAACGGCGTCTCGCGACGCCGTTTTCTTTTGCGTGCCGCCTTTTTGAAGGCGGCCGGCAAAGGTAGAATGGCCCGACTGACGCGCGCGAACGTACATGAAAAACCTCACACGCTACATCGGACTGGCAGCAAAGATCCTGGTCTTTCTGCTGGTGTTGGGCTTTGCTCTCAAGAACAGCCAGACAGCGGTTTTTTATTCGTATCTTGGCTACGTCTGGCAGGCGCCGCTCATCGTCATGCTCGGACTGGCCTTTGTTCTTGGCGTGCTGACCGGCGTGCTGGCGTTACTGCCCACCCTGTTCCGCCTGCGCCGGGAGGCCGCGCGCAAAACGCCGGATGAACCTGCCGCGGCGCCGCAGCCGCCCGCCCACCCCCCTGTCTGATTGCCGATGGAATTCGAACTCTGGTGGTTGCTGGCGTTTCCGCTCTTCTTCGCGCTAGGCTGGCTGGCCGCGCGGGTGGATATCAAACAGGTCGTCACCGAGTCGCGCGCCCTGCCCAATTCCTATTTCCGCGGGGTCAATTTCCTGCTCAACGACCAGCCGGACAAGGCTATCGAAGCCTTTCTCGAAGTGGTCAAACTCGAGCCCGAAACCATCGATCTGCACTTTGCGCTTGGCGGGCTGTTCCGCCGCCGGGGCGAGTTCGACCGGGCCATCCGGATGCACGAGAACCTGCTGGGCCGCGAAGGTCTGGTCGAGGAACAGCGACTGCGCGCCCTGTCAGAACTGGGACAGGATTATCTCAAGGCGGGCCTGCTCGACCGCGCGGAACAGGTATTCACCAAGCTGCTCGACACGCCGCAACATGGATTGGCGCGTACCTATCTGCTGGAAATCTACGTCCAGGAAAAAGACTGGCCCAAGGCGATCGAGGCAGCCCGCGTGCTGGAGCGGGACACGCACAAACCCCTCAACGCCGAGATTGCCCATTTCCACTGTGAGCTGGCGCTGCTGGCCGCAGCCAGGAACGACGTCGAGGCGGCAACGGCCGAACTTGAGGCGGCACTCGTCGCCAACCGCCAGTCGGTGCGCGCCAATCTCATGGCGGGCGATCTCGACGCGGCTGCCGGCCGGCATGAAGCCGCCATTGCGGACTGGCGGCTGGTGGAAGCGCAGAGTGCGCCGCACATGGCGCTGGTCGTCGAGCGCGTGCTGGGCAGTTATCGGCTGCTGGGGCGTTTGACAGAAGGCGTGCAATGGCTGCGCGGCCTGTATGCGCGCCAGCCTTCGCAAGACGTCTTCAACGCCCTGTATCTGGCGGTATCCGAAACCGAAGGCGCGGCGGCGGCCAGCCAGCTTGCGCGTGAGGAGCTGCGCCGCAACCCCAGCCTGCGCACGCTGGACCGTCTGCTCGAAGCGCAGCTGATCGACGCCGAAGCCGGTGAACGCGAACTGCTGCAAATGGAAAAAAGCCTGATCGCCTCACACAGCCAGCGCATGATGCGCTACCAGTGCGCCAGCTGCGGTTTCAAGGCGCGTCAATTTTTCTGGCGCTGTCCGGCCTGCGGGCGCTGGGACAGTTTCGATCCCGAACGACGTGAAGGGGATGGCTGAAATGCCGCCGCCAATGACGAGCAAGACGTGACATGAACTCGACCAAGATCATCGTGGCGCTGGACTTTGCCGACGTGTCCGCCGCACGGGCGCTGGTGTCGCGGCTCGACCCGGCGCTGTGCCGCCTGAAGGTGGGCAAGGAACTTTTCACCGTGGCGGGCCCTGATCTGGTGCGCGAACTGGCCGGTCATGGGTACGAGGTGTTCCTCGACCTGAAATTCCACGATATTCCCAATACGGTTGCAGCGGCCTGCCGCGCTGCCGCCAGCCTGGGGGTATGGATGCTCAACGTGCATGCTGCTGGCGGCCGACGCATGATGGAGGCCGCGCGCGAGGCCTTGGCCGGCCTGCCGCACCCGCCGCTTCTGATCGCGGTGACCGTGCTCACCAGCATGAGCGCGGACGACCTCGGTGAAGTTGGCGTGACAGGCGCGCCGGCCGATCAGGTATTGCGACTGGCGCGGCTGACACAGTCCTGCCAACTCGATGGAGTAGTCTGTTCGGCACAGGAAGCAGCGCTGTTGCGCGCCAGCCTGGGCACGGATTTCCGGCTGGTCACGCCGGGCATCCGCCCACCCGGTTCGGCCGATGGCGATCAACGCCGGGTGATGACGCCTGTCGAGGCGCTGAAAGCAGGGGCGACCGACCTGGTGATCGGGCGACCGATCACCGGCGCGCTTGACCCGCTTGCGGCGTTGCAGCAGATTCGCGCCGTCATACAGGATGCCTAGGGGAAGCCTGCCATGGCGGGGGGCGACGCATTGAAGTTCGTTTAAAGGGAGACAGCACTTGAAAATCACGGTCATTGGAACCGGCTACGTCGGCCTGGTCACGGGCACTTGCCTGGCGGAAGTGGGCAACGAGGTTTTGTGCCTCGACGTCGACCCGAAAAAAATCGAAATCCTGAAAACGGGGGGGATTCCCATTTACGAACCTGGCCTCGAAGACATGGTGCGCCGCAACGTCGCGGCGGGCCGGCTGTCCTTCACCACGGATATCGCCGAATCCGTGGCATACGGCCAGATCCAGTTCATCGCCGTGGGTACCCCGCCGGACGAGGACGGCTCGGCCGACCTGCAGTACGTGGTGGCTGCGGCGCGCAACATCGGCCGCCACATGCAGGATTACAAGCTGGTGGTGGACAAATCCACGGTGCCGGTCGGCACGGCCGACAGGGTGCGGGCCGCGCTGGCCGAAGAACTGGCGAAGCGCGGTGCGGCGTTCGAATTCAACGTCGCGTCGAATCCCGAATTTCTCAAGGAAGGCGCGGCCGTCGACGATTTCATGAAGCCCGATCGCATCGTCGTGGGTACCGATTCCGACAAGGCCACTGCGCTGTTGCGCCAGATCTACGCACCGTTCCAGCGCAACCATGACCGCCTCATCGTGATGGACATCCGCTCGGCCGAGCTGACCAAATACGCAGCCAACGCCATGCTGGCGACACGCATTTCGTTCATGAACGAGCTTGCCGTGCTGGCGGAAAAGCTGGGAGCGGACATCGAACAGGTGCGTCATGGCATCGGTTCCGACCCGCGTATCGGCTACCACTTTCTCTACGCCGGCTGTGGTTACGGCGGCTCGTGCTTTCCCAAGGATGTGCAGGCCCTGCGCCGCACCGCGCAGGAAAACGGCGTGCCGGTCAGAGTGCTCGATGCGGTCGAGACGGCCAATGAAGCGCAGAAGCATGTGCTGGTCAACAAGCTCACCGCGCGCTTCGGCACGGAACTGACAGGCAAGCGCTTCGCCATGTGGGGGCTGGCCTTCAAGCCCAACACCGACGACATGCGCGAGGCTCCCAGCCGCACCATGCTCGAAGCCCTGTGGGCGATGGGCGCAAGCGTGTCGGCCTACGACCCGGCCTCGATGGAGGAAACCCGCCGCATCTACGGCGAGCGCGCCGACCTGTTGCTGGTCGACAGCCCGATGGATGCGTTGAAAGGCGCCGACGCGCTGTTGATCGTCACCGAATGGAAGGTCTTCCGCAGCCCCAATTTCGACACCATGAAATCGCTGCTCAGGGTGCCGGCGATTTTCGATGGCCGCAATCTCTACGAGCCGCGCGCCATGCGTGAACTCGGCTTCGAGTATTTCCCCATCGGACGCGCCTGATGTCCCTGCGCGCTGCCATTCGCCGGGCCCGCGTCCTGGTTGCCGGCGATGTGATGCTCGACCGTTACTGGTTCGGTGACGTGTCGAGAATTTCGCCCGAAGCCCCGGTGCCGGTGGTGCACGTCAAACGCAGCGAGGACCGCGTGGGCGGCGCGGGAAACGTGGCGCGCAATGCCGCGGCGCTGGGCGCACAGGTCACGCTGTTGTCGGTGGCCGGATGCGACGAAGCAGGCCAGTCCCTGCGCAGGCTGCTGGATGCCGAACCCTTTGCCGTGCAGTTGCACGAGGACCCGGCGTTTTCCACCATCACCAAGCTGCGGGTCATCGGCCGGCAGCAGCAATTGCTGCGGCTGGATTTTGAAACCCAGCCCGGCCATGAAGTGCTGGCGAACAAATTGCAGGCCTACGAGTCGCTGCTTGCCGACTGCGATGCGGTGATTCTCTCGGATTATGGCAAGGGCGGTCTGACCCACGTGGTGCGCATGATCGAAGCCGCCCGGGCCGCCGGCAAACCCATCCTGATCGACCCCAAGGGCGATGACTGGTCGCGCTACGCGGGCGCCACGCTGATCACGCCCAACCGCGCCGAATTCCGGCAGGTGGCAGGGGGCTGGCAAAACGAAGCGGAACTCGCCGAGAAGGCGGCGCAGGTGTGTGCCCGTTACGGGCTCGACGCGCTGCTGGTGACGCGCAGCGAAGAAGGCATGAGCCTGTTCGACGCGCGCGGCGCGCACCATGAAGCCACGCTTGCGCGCGAGGTGTTCGATGTGTCCGGGGCCGGCGACACGGTGATTGCCGCCATGGCGGCGGCGCTGGCGGCGGGCGCCGACGGCATCGAGGCCATGCGGCTCGCCAACCTGGCGGCCGGCATCGTGGTGGGCAAGTTTGGCACTGCCATTGCCACCGCAGAAGAGGTTTTTGGAGAATCAGAATGAGTCAGTACATCGTCGTCACCGGTGCGGCCGGCTTCATCGGCGCAAACATCGTCAAGGCGCTGAATGAGCGTGGCGAGACCAACATCCTCGCGGTCGACAATCTCAGCAAGGCCGACAAATTCAGGAATCTGGTGGATTGCGAGATAGCCGATTACCTGGACAAAGCCGAGTTTCTCGATTTCGTCGAGGAAGGCGTGCTGGACGGCAGCGTGGCGGCGGTTTTCCATGAGGGCGCCTGTTCCGACACCATGGAAACCGACGGCCGTTACATGATGCAGAACAACTACCGTTATTCCAGCGCCCTGCTCAAGTTCTGCCAGGACGAAGGCGCGCAGTTTCTCTACGCCTCGTCGGCCAGCGTTTACGGGGCCGGACGGGTGTTCTCGGAATCGCGCGAATTCGAATCGCCGCTCAATGTTTATGGCTATTCCAAGTTCCTGTTCGACCAGAGCGTGCGCCGCCTGTGGAACGAGCGCACGGCGCAGATCGCCGGCTTCCGCTATTTCAATGTGTACGGCCCGCGCGAACAGCACAAGGGCCGAATGGCGTCGGTCGCCTTCCACTTTTCCAACCAGTATCGTGCGTCCGGCCAGGTGAAGCTGTTCGAAGGCTGCGACGGCTACGCCAATGGCGAGCAGCGGCGCGATTTCGTCTCGGTGGAGGATGTGGTTCGTGTGAACCTGTGGTTTCTCGACCATCCCGAGGTATCCGGTATCTACAACGTGGGGACCGGTCGCTGTCAGAGCTTCAACGACGTGGCGGTGGCGGTGGTGAACGCCTGCCGCGCCGCGGAAGGCCGGCCGGCGCTGGACCTCGTAGACATGCAGGCGCAGGGCATCGTGAGCTATATTCCCTTTCCCGAGGCGCTGAAAGGCAAGTACCAGAGCCATACCGAGGCGGATATCTCGGCGTTGCGGGCGGCCGGCTACGACGCGCCGTTTCATGATGTTCAGACCGGCACGGCACGCTATATCGAGCATCTCCTGAAAGCATGAGCGATTACAAATCCATCGAGGATACCGTCGGCAACACGCCGCTGGTCCGTCTGAAACGGATGCCGGGACTGACCAGCAACATCGTGCTGGTGAAGCTGGAAGGCAATAATCCGGCGGGGTCGGTCAAGGACCGTCCGGCGCTGTCGATGATAGACGCAGCGCAGGCGCGCGGCGATATCCGGCCCGGCGATACGCTCATCGAGGCGACCAGCGGCAACACCGGCATCGCCCTGGCCATGGCGGCGGCCATGCGCGGCTACAAACTCATTTTGGTGATGCCGGAAAATGCCTCGGTGGAGCGGCGTCAGACGATGCGGGCCTTTGGAGCCGAAGTCCAGCTCGTCAGCCGGGAGGCGGGCATGGAAGGCGCGCGCGACCTGGCCGTTTCACTGGAAAAGCAGGGCGTGGGCCGCATTCTCGACCAGTTCGCCAACCCCGACAATCCCGAAGCGCATTACCGCACGACGGGTCCGGAAATCTGGCGCGATACGCAGGGCCGCATTACGCATTTCGTCTCCAGCATGGGCACTACCGGCACCATCATGGGATGCTCGCGTTTCCTGAAGGAACGCAACCCGGCCATCCAGATCGTCGGCGTGCAACCGGTGGAAGGCGCGCAGATACCCGGTATCCGCAAATGGCCGGAAGAATACGTACCGGACATCTGCGACTACGACCGTGTCGATCGCATGGTCTACGTGACCCAGTTCGATGCCGAGGAAACCACCCGGCGGCTGGCGCGTGAAGAAGGCATCTTTGCCGGCATATCCTCGGGCGGCGCGCTGTGGTCGGCGCTGCAACTGTCGAAGCAAGTCGAAAACGCCGTGATCGTGTCCATCGTCTGCGACCGCGGAGACAGATATCTGTCCACCGGCGTGTTCCCGGCCTGATCCCTTGGCCAGAGTCAGGAGCGTCTATACCTGTACCGAGTGCGGTGGCCAGTCTGCCAAGTGGCAGGGGCAGTGCCCGCACTGCAACGCCTGGAATACCCTGGTCGAAACGCTTGCCGAAAGCAGCAAGCCGCGTTTTGCCGCGCTGGCGGCCAACAGCCGGTTACAACTGCTGCATGACGTCGAGGCTTCGGAAGAAAGCCGCATCGCCACCGATATCGGCGAACTCGACCGGGTGCTGGGAGGCGGCCTGGTGCCGGGCGGCGTGGTGCTGATCGGCGGCGACCCCGGTATCGGCAAATCGACGCTGCTGTTGCAGGCGCTGGCAGGCCTGTCTGGCAACCGCAAAACGCTCTATGTCAGCGGCGAGGAGTCGGCGCGGCAGGTTGCCTTGCGCGCGCGACGCCTTGCCCTGCCGGAGACGAATCTGCCGGTTCTGCCAGAAATCCGGCTCGAAGCCATACTCGCACAACTGGATGCGCTGCATCCCGAAGTGGCAGTGATCGATTCAATCCAGACGGTGTATTCCGAGACGCTGACCTCAGCCCCGGGTTCGGTGGCACAGGTGCGCGAATGCGCGGCACAGCTCACGCGCCATGCCAAGCAGACCGGTTGCGCGACGATCCTCGTCGGCCACGTCACCAAGGAAGGCGCGATTGCCGGCCCGCGCGTGCTGGAGCACATCGTCGACACCGTTCTGTATTTCGAGGGCGATACCGGGTCGAGTTTCCGGCTGGTGCGCGCGTTCAAGAACCGTTTCGGCGCGGTCAACGAAATCGGCGTGTTCGCCATGACCGAAAAGGGCCTCAAGGGCGTGGCCAACCCGTCGGCCATTTTCCTGTCGCGCCATGGCGAACCCGTGCCGGGATCGTGCGTATTGGTTACCCAGGAAGGCACCCGGCCGCTACTGGTGGAAATCCAGGCGCTGGTCGATTCCAGTCATGCTCCCAGCCCCCGCAGGCTATCGGTCGGCCTGGAGCAGAACCGCCTCGCCATGCTGCTGGCGGTGCTGCACCGCCATGCAGGCATTGCCTGCTTCGATCAGGACGTGTTCGTCAATGCCGTCGGCGGGGTCAAGATCAGCGAACCGGCTGCCGATCTTGCCGTGCTCGCAGCAATCGTCTCGTCGCTGCGCAGCCAGCCGTTGCCGGACAAGCTGGCGATGTTCGGCGAAGTGGGCCTGGCCGGCGAAATCCGCCCGGTGCAGCGCGGTCAGGAACGGCTCAAGGAAGCCGCCAAGCTGGGCTTCACTGAGGCCATCGTGCCGGCGGCCAATCAACCCAAGCAGAAGATCGCCGGCATGACCGTGCATGCGGTGAACAGGCTGGACGAGGCAATCGCCTTGTTCCGGGATCGTTGAGCCCTGTTGTCGCCGCACGCCGCAAATTTCATCAGGAAAATCCCATGACTCCACCCAGGCATTCTGTCAATTTCTGGATAGGCAACGGCATTCTGGCAATTGCCATGCTGATGCTGTTTTTCATGGGGCCGCTGTCGGACGCGCTGGGCCTCTGGGCGGTGGCGCTGTGGATGGTGCTTGCGGCCGTGGGTATGGGCCTGCTCATGTCCGACAAGTCGGAGCCGCCTGGCCCCGATTGAGCCTGCCCGGCCGGCTGATTCAGCGCGCAGGCAGGTTGATGCGCAGGCCGGGATGAATGGCGGCGGATTTGCGCAGGCCGGGGTTCTCGGCCTTGAGGTCGGCCAGCTCGATGCCGAACGCGCGTGCAATGGCGTACAGCGTGTCACCACGCTTCACCGTGTAGTGGCGGGGCGATTTTGCCGGTCTGGACGCAAGGCTGGCCGGCTGCACGCGTGCCGGGTCCCGACCGGCCTGGGCACCGGCGGGCAGGCCCAGGGTCTGGCCCGGGCGCAGGTTCTCGGCGGAGAGGGCAGGGTTGGCAGCGAGAAGATCGGCCACGCCGACGCCATGCCTGCGCGCGATGCCAAACAGTGTGTCGCCGGGGGCTACCGTGTACT
>JAIWOL010000088.1 GCA_020216925.1 Thiobacillus sp.
CGCCGGCAGGCCTGGACGGCGCGGCCGCGGCTGCCGGCGGGCCGCCCCTTACCGGAACCAGGATGGTCTGGGCGTGCGTAAACTTGCCGTGCCTGAGATGAAACTGGTTGTGCGCCTGCAAGCGTTCGACACTTACGCCCAGACGCTGGGCAATGGCTTCAGGGCGTTCGCCCGGCTGGACGGTATGCGGCTGCCAACTGTCCCAGTCCCCCGCCTGGAGGTTGCGCTCGAAGACGTCGGCCCGGCCGGCCGGGACCAGCAGGCTGACCGGCGTATCGGACCGGATTATTTTTTTGGGGAACGCGGCGTTTAGCGCCAGGAATTCGTCGGGACTGATTCCAGCGAGCCGGGCGGCCGACTGGACATCGAGGCTGGCATGCACCGTGACCTGGTCAAAGTAGGGTTCGTTCGGCAGGGGGGGCAGCGCAATGCCGAAGTTTTCGGGAGTGCGCACCACCTGCCGCACGGCCAGAAGCTTGGGTACGTAGTGCCGGGTTTCGGTCGGGAGCGGCAGACTGGCGTAGTCGGTCGGAAGACCCTGGTCCACGTTTTTCTGGATGGCGCGGGCAACGCAGCCTTCGCCGCAGTTGTATGCGGCCAGCGCCAGCTGCCAGTCGCCAAAGTCGAGGTAGAGCTTGCCGAGATAATCGAGCGCGGCACGGGTAGCCTCGGTGAAGTCGCGCCGACCGTCGTACCAGGTGTCCTGCCGGAGGCCGTAGAGCCGGCCGGTGGAGGGAATGAACTGCCAGATGCCGGAGGCAGCCGAGGGCGACAGCGCGGCGGGGTTGAATGCGCTCTCGATCATGGGCAGGAGCGCGATTTCCATCGGCATGGCGCGGCGGTCGACTTCCTGCACGATGTGATACAGATAGCGGCGCGAACGCTCGACCATGCGGCGCAGATGTTCGGGCCGCGCCGCATACCAGGCAACATGCGTGGCTACCAGCGGATTCGCGTCGGCCGTGTCGTCGATCTTGAAACCGTCGCGGATGCGCGACCAGACGTCGACCTGGTCGGGCGGGGTTTGCTCCGCAGCGACAGCGGTGTCGGCGCGCCACTGGAGCGACTGGATGCCTGCGCTGGCGTCCAGTGCAAATGCGGCGTGGGCCATGCCGGCAAGACTGAGAGCCAGACCCAGGCGGGCAAGGGGTGAGCGAAGCAAAACGTGTTCCCGAACTCGACAAGGCTGCATCGTAAGGGGGCGGGTGCCGCCGGGTCAACCCTGGGGCTTGCCGGGTCAGGGTTGCGTCGCGTCCCAGGCGTCCTTGGCGGCGCGCAGGGCGCCGAAGACCTCATGCGGGGCCGGGTGCGCGCTGTGCAGATACCGCGCGGCGAAGCGCCGCATGTCCTCGTCATGAAAACGCAGGAAAGGATTGGTGGTCTTTTCCAGCGCCAGGGTGCTGGGCAGGGTGGGACGCTGTGCCGCGCGCGCCGCCTGGTCGCGCTGCGCGCGTGCGATCAGCGCGGGGTTGCCGCCATCGATGGTGAGCGCGAAGGCCAGGTTGCTGAGCGTGTATTCGTGCGCGCAGCACACCCGGGTGTCGTCCGGCAGGGCAAGCAGGGCGTCGAGACTCGCCGCCATCGTCGCCGCATCGCCTTCGAACAGCCGGCCGCAGCCACAGCCGAACAGGGTGTCGCCACAGAAAAGACAGCCATGGCCGATATAGCTGACATGGTCGAGCGTGTGACCGGGCGTGGCGAGCACGTCGAAATGCAGTCCGAGACGCTCGAACCGGATACAGTCGCCGTGCCGGACAATGTGTGTGACGGCTGGAATGCGCGGATTGTCCGGCGCATGAATCGCACAGTCGTAACGGTCGCGCAATGCGCGGTTGCCGCCTGTATGATCACGGTGGTGATGCGTGACGAGAACGGCGTCGAGCCCCAGGCCGCGTGCGTCGAGGTAGGCAACCAGCGGCGCGGGGTCGCCGGGGTCGATCGCGACGGCGTGGTGTTCGTCGTGCCAAAGCCAGATGTAGTTGTCGTCGAACGCGGGCAGGGGAAGCAGAGTCAACACGGCAGTAGAAGCCAGAAGGAAAACACTATGTTAACCAGTCAAAATGCCGAATGGTTCGAGACGCCGCTGGGGCAGCATCTGCTGTTTCGCGAACAGCGCTATTTTGATCAGGCCGTGTCCGATGTCTTCGGTTTCAATGCGGTTCAGATCGGCCTCGCGCATCTGGATTTCCTGCGCAACAGCCGGATTCCGCTTCGTCTGCGCTGCGAAACGGCGGCAGCGGACGTGCTGGCCGATCCCATGTTTCTGCCGTTTGAAAGCCAGTCGCTCGATCTCGTGTTGATGCCGCATGTGCTGGAATACAGCGCGAACCCGCACCAGGTGTTGCGCGAAGCAGGCAGGGTGCTGCGACCGGAAGGACGGTTGCTGCTGGCCGGGTTCAATCCGCGCAGCCTGTGGGGGCTGGCCCGGGCTTTGCAAGGGGGCGAGCGCGGATTCCCCTGGAACGGCACCTTTCTCAACATTTCGCGCGTGAAGGACTGGATGGCCCTGTTGGGACTGGAAGTGGCGGCCGGCAGCATGTGCTGTTATCGTCCACCCATCAACCGCGATAACTGGCTGCGTCGGCTGCGTTTCATGGAACCGGCCGGCGACCGCTGGTGGGCGATGGGCGGAGGCGTGTACTTCCTGCAGGCGGTCAAACGTGTGCAGGGCATGAACATCATCCAGCCGCAGTGGTCGACGCCGGTGACGCGGCGACTGCTGTCGCCGGCCGCCAAGGTCATCGATATCAAGCATTACCGGATGCGTCGTGAGCGCTGACAATACCGTGCACATATACAGCGATGGCGCGTGCAAGGGCAACCCGGGCAGGGGCGGCTGGGGGGCGTTGCTGGTCGCCGGCGAACACCGCAAGGAAATCTGCGGCGGGGAATCCAACACCACCAACAACCGCATGGAAATGACTGCGGTCATCCGCGCGCTCGAATCACTCAAATATCCCTCGAATGTGGCCGTGCACACTGATTCGCAATACGTGCAAAAAGGCATCAGCGAGTGGTTGCCTGGCTGGAAGCGGCGCAACTGGCGCACGGCCGAAGGCAAACCGGTGAAAAACCAGGACCTGTGGCAGCAGCTGGATGCGCTGGCGCAGCGCCATCGCATCGAATGGCGCTGGGTGCGCGGGCACGCCGGGCACCCGGAAAACGAACGGGCCGACGCGCTCGCCAACCAGGGCGTGCTGCTGGCAGACCAGACCTGATACGAATCCGACCATGCGCCAGATCATCCTCGACACCGAAACCACCGGCCTCGACCCCAACCAGGGGCATCGCGTCATCGAAATCGCGGCAGTGGAAATGGTCAACCGCCGCCTCACCGGCGTGAACCTGCATCGCTATGTGCAGCCCGATCGCGAGATCGACCCCGGGGCGATGCAGGTTCACGGCATCAGCAACGAATTCCTGCTCGACAAACCCCGCTTTGGCGACATTGCGACCGAATTCATGGAATTCGTGCAGGGGGCCGAACTCATCATCCACAACGCGCCGTTCGACGTGGGCTTTCTGAACATGGAACTCAAGCTCGCCGGGCAGCCGCCGCTCGCCAGCCTGGTTGCCGGCGTGACCGACACCCTTGCGATGGCCAAGGCCTTGCACCCCGGGCAACGCAACAACCTCGACGCACTCTGCAAACGCTATGGCGTGGACAATTCGGCGCGCACCCTGCACGGCGCCCTGGTCGACTGCGAACTGCTCGCGGCTGTGTATCTGGCGCTGACGCGCGGTCAGGAAAGCCTGTCCATCGGCCTCGACGAGCACGCGCGGGACGAGCCGGGCAGGATGCGCCGGGACCGGCCTCGGCCGGTCAGCCGGGTGGCAACCGAAGCGGAGCGTCGCGCCCACTTGGCCACGCTGGACGCCATTGCCAAGGAAAGCAAGGGGGCATGTCTGTGGTTGGCCGCGCCTGCGGCAGACAAGCCTGGCGGGGGGCCGGTTTGACGCTTTTCAACGCGTGGCGCTGGCTGGCAGGGGGGCGTGCCGGACTGGTGTGCCTGTGCCTGCTGTTTGCCTCGCCGGCATTCTCGGCCCGGGTGACGGTGGTGCTGTCCAATGATTCCGCGCCTTATCAGGAGGTTTACCAGGCCATGCGCGCCATGCTCGACGACAGCGGGCATGAACTGGTGCGGGTTTATGCGGAAAACCTGTCCACCGCGGCAGCGGGCGATGCGCAGCTCGTCGTTGCGGTAGGCACGTCCGCCGCCGAGGCCCTGGCCGGGATGCCCGGACGCACGCCGGTACTGGCGGTGCTGGTCCCCCGTGCCTGGTATGCCCAATCCGGGCAGCAGCGGCTGAGCGATGGCCGCCGGGCGGTTTCCGCCATATTCCTGGATCAGCCCTTCGAACGCCAGGCCAGGTTGATCCGGCTTGCCCTGCCGGATGTGAGGCGGGTGGGCATCCTGCTCAGTGCCGAGCAGCGCGGGCTGGTCGACGATATCGACGCGGCCCTGCGCAGCCAGAAACTGCAGATGGTCCACGTCTCGCTCGAACCGGGCGAGCGCCTGGCGCTGCCGCTGGAAACGGTGTTTGCCGAATCCGACATGCTGCTGGCGGTGCCCGATCCGCGGGTCTTCAATTCGAATACGGCGCAGAGTCTTTTTCTTACGTCCTATCGCTACCGCGATCCTGTCATGGGCTATTCGCGGTCGTTGACCCGGGCAGGTGCCTTGCTGTCGCTGCATTCCAGCCCGGCGCAGATCGGCCGGCAGGCGGTCGAGTGGATCAATGGCGTGCTGTCGGGGGCCATGCCGCGCCTGCCAGCTGCAAGCTACCCCGCCTATTTCAGCGTGTCGGTGAACGAACAGGTGGCGCGTTCGCTGGGCTTCGTGCTGCTGCCGGAAAACGAACTCGAAAAACGTCTGGGAGGCGGACGCTGATGGCCTTCACATTGGGAATACGCGGACGCGTGATCGGCCTGGCGATGGTGCCGGTAGCGATCATAGGCGTGCTGCTGCTGTTTCAGCTCATCGCCGGAAAGATTGACGATCTTGATCAGTCGCTGCGCACGCGCGCCGTGGCGATAGCCCGGCAACTCGCGCCGGCAGCGGAATACGGCGTTGCCTCGGGCAATATCGAGGTGCTGCAGACCCTGCTGGAAAAAGCGGCCATCGAGCCGGATATCCGCGGCGTCGCGGTTTTCTCCGACAGCGGTGAGTGGCTGGCGCAGGTGGGGCTGGGCACCTGGACGAATCCCCGCCATGACGGATTGCCGGCCGACCGCATCCACGAAATCGAATACAGCGACCGGCTGGTCTACTACGCGCCCATCACCCGCACGGAGGTGAAAATCGATGACTATCTGAACGATGCCGCCGCGGCCTCCGACACCCAGACCCGCCTGATCGGCTGGGTGGGCCTCGATGTCTCGCGCGACGCCACCATGCGCAGCCAGCGCGACGCCATCCTGAAGAGCCTTGCCATCCTGCTGCTGGGGATGATCGTGAGCCTGTATCTGGCCTGGCGGATCGGCCGCCAGATCACGCGGCCCATCCTGGCGCTCTCGCATGCCGTGAGCCGCATCGGAGAAGGGCATCTCGACGAGCGGGTCGCCCAGACCGGGCAAGCTGAACTGGGCATGCTGCAACATGGCGTCAACCACATGGCGGCGCATCTCCAGGCGGCGCAGGGCCAGATGCAGGAAAAGATCGACCAGGCGACGGCGCGCCTTGTCTACCAGGCCAGCCACGATGCGCTCACGGGGCTCATCAACCGCCGCGAATTCGAGCAGCGGCTGGAGCGCCTGCTGCAATCCGCTGTGCAGATGGGACGGGAACACGCCCTGTGCTACATGGACCTGGACCAGTTCAAGGTGATCAATGACTCGTGCGGTCACGCGGCGGGCGACGAGCTGCTGCGCCAGCTTGCGCTGCTGCTCAAGTCGAATCTGCGCGAACGCGACACCCTGGCCCGGCTGGGCGGGGACGAGTTCGCCCTGCTGCTGGAAAACTGCAGCCTTGACGATGCCGTCCAGGTGGCGGATCTGTTCCGTGCCGAAGTGCAGCGCTTCCGCTTCAAATGGGGCGACAGGATTTTTGCCATCGGCATCAGCGTGGGCATGGTCGCGATCACCCGCGACAGTGGCACGGCAGCCAACCTGCTGTCGGCGGCCGATGCCGCCTGCTACGTGGCCAAGGACCGTGGGCGCAACCAGATTCACGTATACGAAAGCTGCGACCTCGATCTGGTGCGCCATCGCGGCGAAATGCAGTGGGTCGCGCGCATTCAGCGCGCCATCGAAGAGGGGCGGCTGCGCCTGGCCTGGCAGGAGATTCGCCGCACCGACGGCGCGAGCGGACGCAGCCGGCACATCGAACTGCTGCTGCGCATGGTGGGCGAGGATGGCAAGCTGATCCTGCCCATGGCCTTCATCCCCGCAGCCGAACGTTATTTCGTCATGCTCTCGCTCGACACCTGGGTGATTGCGGAAACCCTGCGCGTGTGCCGCGACCAGCTGGCGGCCAAGGACGCCAGGCCCTGCCTGTTCGGGGTCAACCTGTCGGGAGCCTCGCTGAAGGACCCGGCCTTCCGCGACATGCTGCTCACACGCCTGCAAGCCGAGCCCGCGGTGGGGCCGCATCTCTGTTTTGAAATCACCGAAACCGCCGCCATCGGTAACCTGACGGTGGTCAACGGATTCATCGAGGCGCTTCGGGGCTTTGGCTGCCGCTTTGCGCTCGACGATTTTGGCAGCGGCCTGTCCTCGTTCAACTATCTCAAGAACCTGTCCGTCGACTATCTCAAGATAGACGGCGCGTTTGTGCGCGACATCGTGACCCATCCGGTCGACCGCGCCATGGTTGAAGCCGTGCACCGCATCGGCCACCTGCTGGGGCTGAAAACCGTGGCGGAATATGTCGAGTGCGACGCGACCCTGGCCCTGCTGCGCGAGATGGGCGTGGATTATGTGCAGGGCAACGGGGTGCACGCCCCCGAAGACATCGAGACCCTGTGCGGTTGATCAGACGGGGTGGGCAGTGAAGCCGGCAGCGGTTACGGCCCGTGCCAGTTCATCGACGCTGATGCGGGCGGGATCGAACTGGATGCGGGCCTGTGCTGCGGCGAGATCGACCTGAACCTGGCCTACCCCGGGCAGCGCCGCAAGCAGGTTCTGCACGCTGCTGACGCAGCCGCCGCAGCTCATGCCGGCAATGTTCAGTACGGCTTCGTTCATGGCGGGTCCTTCTGGCTGACTGACGAGACCCGATTGTAAGGCTACTTCTTGCGCGGGCGTTTGCGCAGGCTTTCCTTGGTGTGATCGATCAACCGGTCGGCGACCACCTCGGCGTCCACGGTGAAGCTGCCGTCGGCCAGGGCGGCCTTGACCGATTCCACCTTGCCGGTGTCGGTCACGTCGACCGACGCCAGTTGCGATTCCAGCGCGCGGATGCGCGTGCTCGATTCGGTCAGGGTAAGCGAATCCCCGCCGCCGCCCGGGCCCGAAGCCTTGCCGGTTGTCTTGCCCTTGGCGGCGGACACCTTGGCAGCGGCGGGCGGAGTAATGCGTTTGTCGATTTTCACGGAAGTTCCTGTTGCATCGCAGAGTCGTCGGGTTGACGCGTACAGGAAAGATAACGGAATGCGGGTGGCTTTCTTTAACCGCCCAACAGGGCTATTGCACCGTCCAGCCCGACATGATCGAGGGCGTGGCTGGCCTGCGCCCGAACCACCGGTTTGGCATGGAATGCAATGCCCACGCCGGCGGCATGGAGCATTTTCAGGTCGTTGGCGCCGTCGCCCAGGGCCGCGGTTGCGGCAGGGGCCAGCCCCAGGCTGTCGCGCACGCGGATCAGCCAGTCGGCCTTGGCCTGGGCATCGACAATGTCGCCAAGCACGCGCCCGGTGAGCTTGCCAGCCACGACTTCCAGGGTGTTGGCGTGCGCATGGGTGAGGCCTAGCCGCGCCTTCAGGCGCTCGCTGAAGAAGGTGAAGCCGCCGGAGACGAGCAGCGTGGCGAGCCCGGCGGCGCGCGCGGCCGCCAGCAGGGTTTCCGCGCCAGGGCTGAGCCGCAGGCGTTCGTCGTAGACGCGTTGCAGCGCTGTTTCATCGAGCCCGGCCAGCAGCGCGACCCGCCGGCGCAGGCTTTCGCCAAAGTCGAGTTCGCCGCGCATGGCGGCTTCGGTGATTTCCGCGACCTGGGGCTTCAGGCCCTGCATGTCGGCGATTTCGTCGATGCATTCGATGGTGATGAGGGTCGAATCCATGTCCATCGCCAGCAGCCCGAAATCACGCAGCCGGCGCGTGGCGGGAATCCAGGCGCAGTCGATGGCGCGTTCGGCGCAGTAGGCCGCCACCGCTTCGCGCGCGGCGGGGTCGGCGTCGGCCAGACGAAAAGCGATCGGCGAACGGGCCTCGATG
The DNA here is from genome assembly GCA_020216925.1 of Thiobacillus sp. Taxonomy (GTDB): domain Bacteria; phylum Pseudomonadota; class Gammaproteobacteria; order Burkholderiales; family Thiobacillaceae; genus Thiobacillus. The sequence goes on from JAIWOL010000088.1 coordinate 8,371, forward strand.
GCGTGCGCGCCGGCGAGTCGGGCCAGGGCCTTGAGATCGGGGGTGGGCAGGTCGTTGCCCTGGACGATGAGGTGCATGGCGGTCAGCGTAGCAGGTCGAAGAAAGTGAGCACCTTGCTGGTGCGGGTATCCGGCGTGGAGGTTGTCTGCCAGCGCAGACGGTTCTCGCCTGCGAGTTTGATGTCGCGGCGGGTCTGGATGAGCTCGATGATACGGCCGGGGTCGATGGGGGGCTGAGCCACGAAGCTCAGGGTCACGGCATCGCCCCCGGCGTCGACCTTGACGATGCCCAGCGCCTTGGCGGCGAGCCGCAGGCGATGGATGTCGAACAGCACCCGCGCGGCGTCTGGCAGGGCGCCGAAGCGGTCGATGAGCTCTTCTTGCAGGGCGCGCAGATCGTCCAGCTGGTTGCAGCTGGCAAGGCGTTTGTACAGCACCAGCCGTTCGTGCACGTCGGGACAGTAGTCTGCGGGCAGGAGCGCGGGCAGGTGCAGGTTGATTTCCGACACCACGCCGAGCGGCTGGCTCATGTCGGGTTCCTGCCCGGCCTTGAGGCTGGCGACGGCGCTCGCGAGCATGTCGTTGTACAGAGAAAAGCCCACTTCGAGGATTTCGCCGCTCTGCTTGTCGCCCAGCACTTCGCCCGCGCCGCGGATTTCCATGTCCTGCATGGCCAGGTGGAAACCCGAGCCCAGTTCCTCCATCAGCTGGATGGCCTCCAGCCGTTTCCTGGCCTGCGGCGTGAGGCTGCGATCTTCGTCCACCAGCAGGTAGGCAAACGCCTGGTGATGCGAACGGCCTACCCGGCCGCGCAGTTGATGCAGCTGCGCCAGGCCGAACTTGTCGGCGCGGTTGATGAGGATGGTGTTGGCGGTGGGGATGTCGATGCCGGTCTCGATGATGGTGGTGCACAAGAGGATGTCGTAGCGCTGCTGGTAGAAGTCGCGGATCACCTGTTCCAGCTCGCGCTCGCCCATCTGGCCGTGGCCGACGCGGATGCGCGCTTCGGGCAGCAGCTTTTCCAGGCGCTCGCGCATGGTCTCGATGGTGCTGACCTCGTTGTGCAGAAAGTACACCTGGCCGCCGCGCTTGAGTTCGCGCAGCACGGCTTCGCGGATGAGGCCGCCGGAAAAAGGCTGGACGAAGGTCTTGACCGCCAGCCGCTTCTGCGGCGCGGTGGCGATCACCGAGAAATCGCGGATGCCTTCGAGCGACATCGCCAGCGTGCGCGGGATCGGCGTGGCGGTGAGCGTCAGCACGTCCACCTCGGCGCGCAGCGCTTTGAGCTGCTCCTTCTGGCGCACGCCGAAGCGGTGTTCCTCGTCGAGGATGACCAGCCCCAGGCGGGCGAATTTCACGTCTTTCTGGATCAGCCGGTGGGTGCCGATGACGATGTCGATCTTGCCTTCCTTCAATGCTTCGAGCGCGGCAGCCTGTTCTTTCGGCGTGCGGAAGCGCGACAACTCGGCGAGTTTCACCGGCCAGGCCGAAAAACGGTCGGAAAAATTCTGGAAATGCTGTTCGGCGAGCAGTGTCGTCGGCACCAGCACGGCAACCTGTTTGCCGCCCATCACCGCCATGAAGGCGGCGCGCAAGGCGACCTCGGTCTTGCCGAAGCCGACGTCGCCGCACACCAGCCGGTCCATCGGCTTGCCGGACTGCATGTCGGCCATGACGGCGGCAATGGCGGCGGCCTGATCGGGGGTTTCCTCGTAGCCGAAGCCCTCGGCGAAGGCCTCGTAGTCGTGCGGCGAAAACTTGAACGCGTGCCCTGCGCGCGCCGCGCGCAGGGCATACAGGTTCAAGAGTTCGGCGGCGGTGTCGCGCGCCGCCTGCATGGCGCGGCGGCGCGCCTTTTCCCACTGGTCGGTGCCGAGCTTGTGCAGCGGCACCTCGCCCTCGCCCGCGCCCGAATAGCGCGAGATCAGGTGCAGGTTGGCAACCGGCACATAGAGCTTGTCGCCGCGGGCGTATTCCAGGTGCAGGAATTCGGTGTCGCCGTCGCCAAGATCCATGTTGACAAGGCCGAGATACTGGCCGACGCCGTATTGCGCGTGCACCACCGGGTCGCCGGGTTTCAGTTCCGACAGGTCGCGCAGCAGGTTGTCGATCTGGGTGGCGCGGGCTTCGCGCGCGCGCCGCGTTTTCGGCGGGATGGCGTACAGCTCGGTTTCGGTGATGACGGCGAACGCGCCATCGGCCGTCACGAAGCCTTCGGCCAGCGGGCCGTGGGTGAGCAGCAGACGCTCGCCGCTGGCGAGGCACGCGGCCCAGTCGTCGCACAGGGCGGCGGGCAGCTCGTGTTCCGCGAGATATTCGTGCAGGGTTTCGCGGCGGCCGGCAGAGGGAGCGACGATGAGGGCCTTGCCGTCGAAGCCGCCCAGGAACCCGCGCAGCTTGGCGACCGGGTGCGCTTCGCGCCGATCGACCGAAACCGGCGGAACCGCCAGGGTGGGACCGGTGCCGCCCGCCGCAAGATGGAGTTGCGGCCAGTCTTTCGCGCGCGCGAAGAAAGCGTCAACCGGCAGGAAGAGTTCGGCCGGCGGCAACAGCGGCCGGTCGCGGTCGCCGGAGAGCAGACGGTGACGGCTGAGGGCGTCGGTCCAGAACGACTGCCCGGCGTCGTCGAGCGCGCCGTGGAAAACCAGGGTTGCGGATGCAGGCAGATAATCGAACAGCGTCGCCGTCTCTGCGAAAAAAAGCGGCAGGAAATATTCAATGCCGGCGGGCGCGAGCCGGTTGGATACATCCTTGTAGAGCTTGGATCTGGAGGGGTCGCCTTCGAAGCGCTCGCGAAAATTCTGCCGGAAGCGGCTGACCCCGGTTTCGTCCAGCGGAAACTCGCGCGCCGGCAACATCCGGATTTCGGGCACGGGATACAGGCTGCGCTGGCTGTCCACGTCGAAGGCGCGCAAGGATTCGATTTCGTCGTCGAACAGGTCGATACGGTAGGGCAGCGCGCTGCCCATGGGAAAGAGGTCGATGAGGCCGCCGCGGATCGAGAATTCGCCCGGTGCGTACACCTGGTTGACGTGGGTGTAGCCGCCCAGCGTCAGCTGGGCGCGGAAGGCGGCTTCGTCGAGGCGGTCCTTCTGCTTGAGGAAAAAAGTGTGGGCGGCAAGAAAGGCGGGCGGAGCCAGCCGCGTGAGCGCGGTCGTCAACGCGACGACCAGCACGTCGAATTCGCCGCGCGCGACCTGGTAGAGGGTAGCCAGACGCTCCGAGATCAGGTCGGGATGCGGCGAGAAATTGTCGTAGGGCAGGGTTTCCCAGTCGGGAAAGATGCAGACACGAAGCGCCGGGTCGAACCAGCGCAGTTCTTCCGTCAGCCGCTGCGCGTCCCACGCGCTGGCGCAGACCACGGCCAGCGGCGGGCGGTGGCGGGCGCGCTCGGCCAGCCACAGCGCGTCGGCGGCGCCGGCCAGACCGGACTGGCGGGAAAGGGAGGTGTCAGATGAAAACAGCATGGCGGCGCATTATCCCGGAATCCGCCGCGTATGCAGATGCGCCGGGTTTGACGCAGCGACTTCGGATTTTCACAAATACATGCGATGTTACAGGCGTACAAACCCGTCCACCCTGAGGAGGTGCGATGAAATCCAGCCTGCGCTGTTTGTTCTCGGGGCTTCTCGCCAGCCTTGCGTTCCCGGCTGGCGCGCTTGTCGTCGAACGGCCCTTCGAGCAGACCGCCGCGCCGAACGAGGCAACTGCGGCGCTCATTCTGTCTGCCGGTCAGGAAGATGCCTGGTTCGACCGGGCGGCAGGCGGCGACGCGTTCGCGCGATGGTTGCTGGCAAACAGCCTGTTGCGGGTGGATTCGCGGCGGGCGGAAGCGCTGGAATGGCTGAAACGTTCAGCGGAAAACGGACTGGCAGCAGCGTCTCTGCAATGGGGGGCCATGCTTTTTCATGGGGTCGAGGGCGTCAGTCGAGACCCTGCGGCGGGACGCGCCTGGATCGAGCGCGCGGCGCGAAAAATCATGCCGAAGCCGCATTCAATCTGGCGCGCATGGACTGGAGCGCATCGGAGCATTCCCGCAGCGTGGAGTGGCTTACCCGCGCTGCCGAGCTTGGCTGGGCCCCGGCGCGCGAAACGCTGGGCGAGATGCTGCGGCGCGGACAGGCAGTCGGACAGAATCCCGAGCAGGCCCGTGTCTGGTTCGAGCGCGCGGCGGCGCAGGGGCGGCCCGGCGCAAAATTGCAGCTGGCCGACATGTTGCGCCTGGGCGAAGGCGGCGCGCGCGACGATGCGCGCGCCTTGACGCTGTACGCGGAGCTTGCGGCAGCGGGCTTCCGGCGGGCCGCTTACATGCGCGCCATCATGCTTGCAGAAGGACGCGGTGCGCCGCCCGACCTCGGGCCCTTGCGCGAACATCTCGAACTGGTCGCGGCCGAAGGCAATGCGAATGCGGCCTACGAACTTGGGCGCGGCCTGATCGAAGGGCGGTTCGGGGCGGCAGATGCGGCTGTCGGCGCGACCTGGCTCGCGCGTGCAGCGGCGCAGGATCATCCGCTGGCGCAATACTGGCTGGCCTGGAGTGGAAATGCCGCCGAACAACGCGTGAAATGGCTGGCGCGCGCAGCCGCGCTGGGCTACACGCCTGCCGAATTCTATTACGGCATGGCGTTCAGCTACGGCCATGGCGTGCCGGCAGACGACGCCAAGGCGGTCGAATGGTATCGACGCGCGGCGGACAAGGGCTACATGGAAGCGCAGTCCAGCCTGTCGTGGCGATATCTTCAGGGCAAGACGCTTCCGCAGGACGAATCCGAGGGGCTTGCCTGGGCGCGCAAGGCGGCGGCGCAGGGCAGCGAGCTGTCGATGCAGAACCTGATCATGCGCCTGCTGCCGCGCGGCGATGCTGCGAGCCGGGACGAGGCGCTGGTGTGGATCGAGCGCCTGGCGCAGCGTGGTTCGTCCGCGCACCAGAATTTGCTGGGCAGCATACGCGGCGGCCACACGCCGGAATTCGGCAAGGCCGCGCAGGATGACGCCGCAGCCCTGCGCTGGTGGCGCAAGGCTGCGGCGCAGGGATTCTCCAAAGCCGAGCTCAATCTGGGCGACGCCAGCCTGAATGGCTGGGGTGTCAAGGCAAGCGCGGTCGAAGCGCGCCGCTGGTATGCGCGCGCCGCAGCGCGCGGCGACCCGGATGGCGAGCTCAATCTGGGCGGACTGTATCGCGTGGGGTACAAAGGCGTGCCCAGAGACGCTCAAAAGGCGCAGCGCCATCTGCTGCTGGCAGCACAGGGCGGCAGCGCCAGTGCGCACAAACAGCTCGCCTACTGGGAGCGCCCGGATCATCCCTGGCGCAGCGCGTCGGGCGGCTTCGACTGGGATCGGGTGCGCGCTGATGCCAAGACGGGCAACGTGGATGCGCAGACGTTGATCGGCACGGCGTATCTGCGCGGCGCGCCGGGAATCCCGCAAAGTCTGGCCAACGCGTATCACTGGATTCTCAAGGCGGCGGAGGGCGGGAATGGCGAGGCGATGTACATTCTCGGCCTGGCGCGCTACACGGATGCACGAAGCCCGGCCGACAGGCATGTCGCCGAGGACTGGTTCGACAAGGCAGCGCGCGCCGGCAACATCAACGCCATGGTGTATCTGGCGCGTATGCACGCGCTGCGCGAGGCTCGCAAGCCGGATCCGCAGCGCGCCCTGCGCCTGCTGGAAGAAGCGGGCCGGCTCAATCACCCCGATGCCATCCGGGGACTTGCCGGGGTGTACACGCGCGGCGATCTCGGGCAGCGCGCGAACGCGGCACGGGCGGCCGAATGGCTGGCGCGTCTGCCAGCCGGTGCCGTGAATCCTGTGCAGGCGGGCGGGGCGCACGACACGGCGCAGCGCCAGATGGCGACGTACCGGTACGAAGCCTGGCGCGGGGCGAGTTTCCGGTTTCACGAAATCGGCATGGATTACGAACTGGGGCGCGGGGTGCCGGCAGACACGGCGGAAGCGGTGGCCTGGTACCGGCGTGGCGTGGCCGTAGGCGAATCGCGCGCCCAGTATCGCCTGGCCCGGCTCTACCAGGCGGGCAGCGAGGTGCTGCCGCGCGATCTCGCGCAAGCCGCCGATCTCTATCGGCGGGCAGCCGGGCAGGGGCATCCAGGCGCCCAACTCGCGCTGTCGCACATGCTGGCAGCCGGGCAAGGCGTGCCGCGCGACGATGCGGCCGCGCTCGACTGGCTCCAGAGCGCGGCCGCGGGCGGTGAGCCGGACGCACAACATCGTCTGGGGTTTCGCTACCTCTATGGGCAGGGCGTGGCTGCGCAGCCGGAACGCGCCGCGGTCTTGTGCCGAAAAGCGGCGGAAGCAGGGGTCGATCAGGCGCAGTTCGATCTTGCCGGGTTTTATCTGCGCGGCGTCGGTGTGGCGCGCGACGATACGCAGGCCGGATACTGGCTGCGGCGCGCGGCGGAACAGGGCCATGCCGAAGCGGCGCTGCTGCTCGGCAGGCTTTTGCTGCAAAGCGGCGACGATGCCCTTGCCGCGTCGCACGCTGTCGTCTGGCTGGAGCGCGCCGCGCAATTGTCGAATGCCGAAGCGCAACACGAACTGGCGCGCATTCGCCTGCTCGATAGCGCGCGCGCAGGTGATGAAACGCAGGCCATGCGCTGGCTCGAAGCGGCGGCCGGGCAGGGCCTGCCCGCGGCGATGCTCGATCTGGCGCGCCGGCTCGAACAGGACGGTGCCGGGGCAGACGGCGCGCGGGCGGTTGCGCTGTATGAAACCGTCGCGGAGCAGGGCGATCTCGACGTGCAGACGATGCTTGGAGAGCGGGCGCTCCGCGGCCGGGATGGCCCGCGCGCGCTGTATTGGTTCCGCAAGGCGGCTGCGTCGGGCGACAGCCGGGCCAATCTGATCGTGGGCACGTCGTGCCTGCGCGACCCGGGCCTTGCGCCGGACGACCCGACGTGTCTGTCGTATCTGCGTCGCGCGGCCGAGCAGAACGACAGTCTCGCGCAGTGGTTGTATGGCGTGGCGCTGGCGCATGCGGCGGCAGACATCGACAGCCTGCGGCGCGCGCGCGTCTGGCTCGTGCGGGCGGAACAGGGAGGCGTGACGGCTGCACGGGAAGAACTTGCCGGCATCTGCGCGCGTGCGCCGCAGGCGTGCATCGAATGAGCCGCGCGTACGCCGGGGGCCGGTATAATCCCGGCTTTTAATCCCTGATCCGTTTACGCATGAGCCTCGACCGCGTCAGTTCCGGCCGCAACCTGCCCGACGATTTCAACGTCGTCATCGAAATCCCCGCCCATGGCGAACCCATCAAGTACGAAGTCGACAAGGAATCGGGCGCGATGTTCGTCGACCGCTTCATGTCGACCGCCATGCACTATCCGTGCAACTACGGCTATATCCCGCACACGCTGTCGGAAGATGGCGACCCGGTCGACGTGCTGGTGGTGACGCCGATCCCGCTGATCACCGGCGTGGTGGTGCGTTGCCGCCCCGTCGGCATGCTGAAGATGACCGACGAAGCCGGAGTGGATGCCAAACTGCTGGCCGTGCCGGTCGACAAACTGTGCGGACTCTACAAGGGCGTGCAAAAGCCCGAAGACCTGCAACCCCTGCTGCTGGCGCAGATTGCGCACTTTTTCGAGCACTACAAAGACCTCGAAAAGGGCAAATGGGTAAAAGTCGAAGGCTGGGTTGGCGTGGACGATGCGCGGGCGGAGATTCTTGCGGGTGTGGAGCGCTATCGCAATTCGGAAGAAAAACCGGCGTTTTGAGTGGCAAGACGCAAGTTGCGCGGCCCTCCCGGCTGGCTTGTGGCTTGTGGCGTGTAACTTGTGACATGAAGCTGATCAAATGAAAATCTGCATCGTCTCCGATTCCCACGACAACCGCCGCCTGCTGGGCGCAGCGGTCGAACACGCCAAGGCGCATGGTGCAGAGGCGGTGCTGCATTGCGGAGATGTGGTCGCGCCGACCACGCTGCGCGTGCTGCAGAAATACGAGCTGCCGGTGCACGTGATCTACGGCAACAACACCGGCGATCTTTTCAACATGTCGCGGCTGGCCGCCGAACCCAACAGCGTGATCCGCTACCACGGACAGGACGCCGCGATCACGCTGGCGGACCGCAATCTGTTCATGGTGCATTACCCGCATTACGCGCATGCCCTGGCCTGCACCGGAGATTACGATCTGGTGTGCTGCGGCCACGACCACATCTCCAGCGTGAAGCAGGTCGACCACGTAAAAGGCGGCAAGACCTGGCTGGTGAACCCGGGCACGGTGGGCGGCGTGGGAGCGCCGCCCACCTACATCATGGCGGATCTGGCAGCGATGACGTTCGAGGTTGTCACCATCGAGGCCTCGCCCGCCTCGGTCTTCACGTCGGTGACGCCACACGCCTGATTTTTTGCGATGGCTGCATCCACAAGGCCATTGCATGAGTAGTGTCGGCATCGGCTTCAAATCCCAGTCAAGCGACCATGCCAGCCAACGAAGACGATTTTGACTACGAATCCGCACTGCTCGCCTGCGCGCGCGGCGAGGTGTTCGCGTTCGAGTCGCTCTACCGCCGCGAAAGCCGCTGGCTCGGCGGCGTGGCCTACCGTATCCTGCGCGACCGCGCGCTGGCCGAAGAGGCCCTGCACGATGCCTTCCTGCAAATCTGGCAGAAGGCGCACACCTTCGACCGCAACCTCGGTTCGGCCCGCGGCTGGATCTACACCGTGGTACGGCATCGCGCGCTGGGCATGGCGCGCGGTCTGGGGCGCGAGACCGCGGCGGGCGATATGGCGGCCCTGTCCGACATCCGCGGCGAACCCGTCCAGCCCAACGATGGCCGCGACGATGCCGCCGACATCGACAAATGCCTGGAAGATCTCCCGCCCGAGCGCCGGGAATCGATCCTGCTGGCCTTTCTTGACGGTTATTCTCACGAGGAGATTGCCCGTGCGCTGAAAACGCCGCTTGGCACCGTCAAATCCTGGATCAGGCGCGGGCTGGCGAGCCTGAAGGAGTGCCTGTCGTGAGCGACCAACATTCCCAAGATAGCCAGCCGGCCCCCGAGGATCTGGCCGCCCAGTATGTACTGGGCATGCTCGACGCCGAGGCGCAGCAGGCTGCCGAAAAGCGTGTGACGAGCGACCGCGCCTTTGCCCGCGAGGTCTACCAGTGGCAGGACAGACTGCTGCCGCTCGGCCGCAGGGTGGCCCCGTATGCCGTGCCGGCCAGCATTCTGCGCCGCCTGCTGCAGCACGTCATGCCGCCTGCGCGCGCAGCGACGTCATGGTGGATGCGCGCCGGGTTGTGGCAGGGCGTCAGCGCGCTGTCGATCGCGTTGGCCGTCGCCCTGGCCATGCGCGGCGCGCATGAACCCGCCGTGTCCCAGGTTCCGCGCTATCTGGCTGTGCTGAATTCCCCCGGCAACGAAGTGCTGTGGGTGGTCGAGGTGGCTACGGGCGACACGCTCAGGCTCAAGCCGGTCGGCACCATGCCGGTGGTGCCCAGCGCCAAGGCGCTGCAGTTCTGGACCAAACCCAAGGGCGCGGACAAACCAACCTCGCTCGGGCTGGTTCCGGTCGGGCAGGCACTGGAACTGCCGCGCGCCAGCCTTCCCGCAGTGGAAAGCGAACAGCTGTTCGAAGTCACCCTGGAGCCCGAGTACGGCTCGCCCACCGGGCGTCCCACCGGACCGATCCTTGCGATTGGACGCATGATCGCCCTCTGACTGGCCGGGCGGATGGCGGGCGCACGGCGGGCCGGTCCGCGCCAAGCTACCATTCGCCCATGCGTAAAACCATCCAACCCGCCACCCTGGAATGGAAGGACGGCGTGCCGTACTCCAGCGTCTACGGCGATATCTATCACTCGGCGGACGGCGCTGCCGGGCAGGCCCGTCACGTCTTTCTCGCCGGCTGCGGCCTGCCGGCAGGCTGGGCGGGGCGGGATCACTTCACGGTGCTCGAAACCGGGTTCGGCACCGGCCTCAATTTCCTGGCGACCTGGGCCGCGTGGCGCAATGATCCGTCGCGCTGCCGGCGGCTGCATTTCGTGTCGGTGGAGAAGCATCCGTTTTCTGCGGATGATCTCGCGCACCTGCACGCGCAGTGGCCGGAGTTTGCCAGCCTGTCGGCCGAACTGGTCGCGGTCTGGCCGCCTGCCTTGCCCGGTTTCCACCGGCTCACGCTCGATGGCGGTGGCGTGAATCTCACCCTGATGCTGGGCGATGCGCTGGACTGCCTGCCCAATCTGGATGCGCGCGTGGACGCTTTCTATCTCGACGGCTTTGCGCCAGACCGCAATGCCGACCTGTGGCAATCTTCGCTGTTTGCCGAGCTCGCGCGGCTGGCCCGCACGGATGCGACGGCGGCGACCTACACGGTGGCCGCGCCGGTGCGGCAGGGTCTGGGCGATGCCGGTTTCGTCTGGGCCAAACGCAGCGGCTATGGGCGCAAGCGGCATTGTCTGACGGCGCGTTTTACCGGCGAATCCGCTTTCGGGCCCGCCGGGCCGCGCCGCATCGCCGTCATCGGCGCCGGCGTCGCGGGCGCGGCCGTGGCGCACG
>JAIWOL010000153.1 GCA_020216925.1 Thiobacillus sp.
CCGTCGCGCACGCGCTGGAGCGTGTCCGCCAGCGCGGCGAGGGCGCCGGCCTGCGCCAGCGGCCCCGCCCCCCAGTCGTCGCTTTCGATGATGAGCACCGGCCGACGCAGCACGGGTTCGCGCCAGCGCGCCGCCAGCGGCCGGGCAAACGCCAGCAGCACCGTTGCCCACAGCGCAGGCACGATCAGGGGCAGCAGCGCCAGCGCCGTCATCGGTACCCCATCCGCGCCGCGACTTCGGCGACCCGCGGCAGCACGCGCTCGATCCGCGCGCGGTTGCGGCCGTCCTTCCATTTGTCGAGACGGATCTCGGAAAAAGCGTTGTAGGGCACATCGAGCGCGTCGAGGCAGCGCGTCCGCGTGGCCGCGTCGAAACCAAGGCCGCAACCTTCGAACAGGCGGCGGAAGGTCGTTTCGGGGTCGCGCAGGAAATCCTCGTAGAACACCTCCACCCACTGCGCCGGCGGAATCCCCGCGCGGGCGTCGAGAATCGCGCGGTTGATCGCCTCGTACTGAAAGGCAGCGACCTCTTCCACCGGGGCGTTCAGGTAATCGCGCCAGCCGTCGGCCAGAAAGAAGCACCACTCGGTGAGCGTGCCGTTTTCCACCGCCACCTTTTCCGGCAAGGCGCGCGACCAGGTGGCGAACTCGCCGGGCTTCCTCCAGCCTTCGATCAGCGAGTTGAGATTGTCGCCCGGGCTGCGTTTGACAAAGACGAACACGGCGTCGGGAAACAGCGCATTGAGATAGGGCACGCACAGTCCGTTCTGGTTGTTCTTGTCGACCCAGCGGTGTTTTCCGGTCCAGGCGTAGAAATAGCGGCTCGCCGCATCGCGGTCGGCCGGGCGGGCGTCGGCGGCTTCGAGCGCGTGCGTATCCCAGTGCTTGTCCGCGGGCGGATGCAGCGCGCTCCACCAGTCGTGGGTTTCGCGTTGCAGGCTGCCGATCTCGTGCGATTCGGACAGGGTCTTGTATGCCAGCGTGGTGCCGGCGCGCGAACACCCGACGACAATGATGGGCCGTTCGGCCGGCGTTCGACGGATCGCCCAGATCCGTCCGCGCGCTGCGCGCCGCGCGCGCCGCATGTGCCAGGCCAGCGTTTTTTTGGCTTTTTCGATAAATTCGTTCACATTCATGGGCGTACAGCCGTCATGTTTCAGGCGGCTATCCATGACGCCGCGCACGGCTTTGGAGAAAGAGTCGGCCCTGTCATACAGAATTCGTGCCAGGCACGAAGCTCGCTTATAGTCACGGGCATTATCCCGTAACACCACGACACGACACACCATGGATGGAATTTTTGGCTGGCTGGGCGATCACGGCGCACATCAGGAACTCGTCCGGCACATGGCCGAGGCGGATGGCGCCTTCTCCCGGCCTCAGTTGCAGTCGCACAGCACGCCGCAATTCGGCGCTGCCGCCCAATCCCGTTTCGGCAAGGCCGAGGTATACGTGGACGGCCCGCTGGTCGTCGCAGTCATGGGACGGCCGCGTTTTACCGACGCGACGCTCGCCGCTGCCGCCCGCGAGCGCGGGGTCGGCGCCGCCATCGCGCAGGGATGGACGCGATTCGGCGAGCAGCTCCCGCTGGCGCTCCAGGGCAATTTTGCCATCGTCGTGCTGGAGCCGGCCAGACGCCGCGCCTGTCTCGCGCTCGACCGCTCTGGCATGGAACGGCTGTGCTTCGCGCAGCATGGCGGCCAGCTGGTATTCGCCACCAGCGCGCGCAAGGTGGCCAGCCACCCGGATGTCGGACGCGCCATCGACCCGCAAGCGGTCTACGACTATCTGTATTTCCATACCATTCCCGCGCCGCGCAGCCTGTACCGGGGGGTGCGCAAACTGTTGCCGGGACAGATGGCAATTTTCAGGGACGGGCAGCTCGATACACGTTTTTACTGGCAGGCCGACTACACGCCGGGCGATGGCGGTTTTGAGGCCCGGCGCGCGGAATTCCGCTCGATTCTCGATCAGGCGGTGCGCGATGCGGACGCCCCGGCAACCGCCGCCTTCCTCTCCGGCGGCACCGACAGCTCGACCGTCGTCGGCGCGCTGACCGCCGCGCGCAACGGTCCGGTGGACACCTTCTCGATTGGCTTCGACGTCGACGGTTTCGACGAGATGGAATACGCCCGCTGCGCCGCCGCGCGCTACGCCAGCCGCGCCCACGAGTACTACCTCAAGCCTGCCGACATCGTCGCCGCGATTCCCGTCATCGCCCGCGAATACGACGAACCCTTCGGCAACGATTCCGCCGTGCCCACCTACTTCTGCGCGAAAATCGCGCGCGAGGCCGGATTCGAACGCATGCTGGCCGGTGACGGCGGCGACGAGATCTTCGGCGGCAACGCGCGTTACGCCAGGCAGCGGCTGTTCGAGTTCTACCGGCACGTGCCCGCGCCGCTGCGCCGCGGCCTGATCGAACCGCTAGCCCGCCTGCCCGGCCTGTCGCGGCGCGCGCCGCTGAGCAAACTGCGCAGCTACGTCGATCAGGCAAACACGGGCTTGCCGCTGCGGCTGGAAAGTTACAACTTTTTGCACCGCACGCCGCTCGATGCAATTTTCGAACGGGATTTCATCGATGCCGTCGATCCTTCGACGGCCGACGCCGCCCTGGTCGAGGTTTACGAACGCACCGCGTCGGACCATTACATCAACCGCATGATGCATCTCGACCTCAAGTTCACCCTGGCCGACAACGACCTGCGCAAGGTCGGCACCATGACCGAGGCTGCCGGCGTCGAGGTGCGCTACCCGCTGCTCGACGACCGCATGGTGGCGTTCGCCAACCGCCTGCCGGTGGACTACAAGGTACGCGGACAGAAGCTGCGATGGTTTTTCAAGGAAGCGCTCACCGATCTGCTGCCCGAAAAGATCATTCACAAGACGAAACACGGCTTCGGGCTGCCCTTTGGCGTGTGGGCGACGCAGTACGCGCCGCTCGGTGAACTGGTCGGCGACAGCCTGTCGGATTTCAAGAAACGCGGCTGGATCCGGCCGGCCTACCTCGACCACATGCTGGCGATGCAGCGCGGCCCGCACGCCAGCTACTACGGCATCATGATCTGGGTGACGATGATGCTGGAGCGCTGGCTCGCCGAAGCCTGAGCGGCGCTTCAGCGCAAACGCTTCTTGTATGCCCAGTAGGCCTGCTTGGCTGTCCTGTGCAGCCAGCTCTCGTCCGAAACGTACCGGCGGAAAATGCCCTCCGCGCGCTTCTCGAACGTCCATTTCAGGTAATCGAGCACGGCCCGGTCGCGGTATTGCCGGAAATAGGCATCGAGTTCGTCGCGCGATTTCGCCAGCCCGTTGTCGGCGTATTTCGCCACATAGGGCGTGAAGTCCGGATACAGGCGCGACGCGCCCCAGTCGCCGTGCAGCGTCGTTTTCATGAAGTTGGCGATCAGCATGTCGTCGAACACTTCGTAGCGGATCGCCGTCATCAGCGAATGCCGCGGCGCTTCGAAGGTCACGCCGCGGTTGTATTTCCGGTCGGATAGTTTGATGGTGTGATCGACGCCGCCGACGCGCAGGGTGACGTAATCCATGTGCGTCCCGAGATGCTCGATCGCCTGGAAGTAGCGCGTGGCGAGCCTGCGGTCGGCGTCGTCCAGCCTGTCGTCCCAGTCGTCGCCAAAGGCCGAGGCCGGCTGGATGACGACCGGCAATTCGCGCGGCCGGATTTCTTCCCAGCTATCGTCCATGCAGTCGTAGCGCACGTAGGCCGGCAGCATCTGGCATTTGTCCGAATCGAAGCCGTTGCGGTAATCGTCGAGCGAGGTGTGGTAGACATTGGCCCAGGCCGAGTCCTCGCGCTGGTAGGTGTGCATCGAGCTGAACGGAATGAAGAATTTCGCGCCGACGGTTTCGGTGCGATGCGCGTTGCGCTTGCCGATGGCCGGAGTGACCTCGCTGGGCGGGATGCGCTGCCCGTCCTCGTCGAAGAAATTGATCATGTCGGCGTCCCCGTAGCGGGACGACAAGCCCATCATGAACGACACGGGGTAGCGTTTGACGATGCTGCGCACATGATTTTCCCAGCCGTGATCCGAAGCGTCGGTGCGGTTGAACACCAGCCGGCCGTTGATGTCGGCGAGCAGCACGGCGTCCTGGTTGAGGTCGGAAATGCAGTACACCTGGATGCGCTCGGACAACCGGTACCAGCGCCGGTCCTGCATGACCTTGACGGTATGGCCCTGGCCGACGAGATCGTCGTGGATGCGCTTGCCGACGTGGTCCGGCAGCAGGATCGTTTTGCCCGTGAACTGCGGCAGCGATTCGGGGTTCAGATGATCCGGATGGCCGTGCGACAGCCACACGTATTCCGCGCCCCGGATGCCGGCAAGCTGCGGCGGCGGAATTTCGTGCGACTGTCCCCAGCTGCCGAAGTAAGCCTGCGGGGTAAACCAGGGGTCGGTGACAAGCACGGGCTTGCCGCCGTCGTAGAGCGTGAGAATGGCGTTGCCGATGGTCTCAAATCCGGTTTGCATGGGGGCTCCAGTGTGGTTTTGCCTGGACGGCGCGCGCCGGAGTCTTGTTTGGCTCCAGCACACCCGTAAATCGTGCGGTCAGCAGCATCGTCGCCATGAGATGGTAAGGCAGATCCCAGTACGACAGGCCGAGGAAGGCGCCGCCCGAGGCGTATCCCACCATGCTCACCTGGATCATCGCGGCGAGATCGGCCGCCCATTTGCGTTCGGGGTCGTCCTTGCAGGCCCGGATCACCTGCCGCGCGCGCAGCCAGGTGAAGATGCCCAGCGACAGCCAGAGCCCGAAGCCGATGAAGCCCTGCTCGCCGATCTGTTCGAAGTAGATGCTGTGCACGTCATGCACGCGGAAAGGTTCCGGCGCGTACTGACGGAAAACCGGCGGCTGGAACATTTCGTAACCGCCCCCTGTAATGCGCGACTTGGCCACGTTGAAAGCGGTGTGCCAGGCGTTGATCCGCCCCAGCGCCGAATTGTCTTCCTGATAGGTTTCGATGGTGTTCATGCGGTCGCGCCATTCCTGCGGCATGATCGACGCCACGAGCGCAACGCCGATGGCGCCATAGATCAGCATGGTGAAACGCTTGCGGCTTTTCAGGATGAGGAACAGCCCCATCAGCGCCATGGCGACCAGCGCGCCGCGCGACTGGCTGCCGATGGCGGCCACCCCGGTGAGCACCATCGCCGCGGCCAGCCCCAGCCGCTCCCAGCCGCGAGTCGCCTGAAGATGCAGATAGCGGATCAGCGGCACCAGCATCACCAGCGCCAGCGCCATTTCGTTGTTGCCGCCGATGAAGGTGTCGGCCGGCCCCTGCACCCGGAACTGTCCGCCATGCATGATGGTGAAAATGCCGCCCTTGACGCCGTAATAGCCAAGCGACAGCACGATGACCCACACCATCCAGTTGAGTTGCTGTTTGTTCTGGATGAGCATGAGCACCAGAAATATCATCAGATGGATTTTCCAGACCTTGTTCCATTGCAGGGCGGCGAGTTCGGGGTAAAAAGCGAATTGGCTGGTGATGAACATCCAGACGATGAATATGACCAGCGTCACCGTCTCGCGCGTCCACAGCATTTTGTTCTTGTCGCGGGTCAACACGAAGGCGGCGATGGTCACCAAGCCCACAATCATCGAGAACGGGAAGTCGTACGCCGCGCCCCAGGCCTGGCGGTGCGGGTTCATGTACGCCAGCCAGGTCCACAGCAAGATGCCCACCCACGGCCGCTTGAACACGAAGGGCAGCGCGAGGAAAACAATACCGAAAACAACCAGATCGCGTAACGCCATGGATCAGCCCTGTCCTTTGTTCAGTGCGGGTTGGAGTGCGGCGCCGGGATCGACATGGCTGACCACGTAGCGGTGCTTGCCGGAACGTTCCGGCGCAATCTCCTCGACCACCCGGCAATCGATACGGCAGGCCGGCCCCAGCCTAGCCGCAAGCGCGTCCACGATGGAGGCGCGGGCAGCGTCGCGCCAGTGCGCATCGGGCACGACCCGCACCTCGATCCGGTCGATCGCATGCTGCACGATCTTGAACTGCGCCACCCCGGGGGTGGCGCGCAGCACATAAATCAGCGCCAGCGCGTGCATGATGCGCCCATCTGGCGCGACGACGAAATCGGTCTGCCGGCCCACGACAGCATCCAGCACCGCCAGTCCCCGCCCGCCAGGGTCGGCCCGGCTGCCTGCGCGCACCACGTCACCCGTCCGATAGCGAATGAAGGGCTGCGCCTCGGACACCAGGCTGGTCACCACCGCCTCGCCTTCTTCGGCCGGCCGGCCTGTCTCGTCGAGCACTTCGACGATATGCGTCTCGCTCATCTGCAACAGCACGCCGTCGGGCGATTCCAGCGCCATCAATCCCGCGTCGCGCGCGCCGTATTCCACCGCGGCCGGCACCCTGAACACCCGCTCGATGAGCTCGCGCTGGTGAGGGAACAAGGGTTCGCCGGTGGCGGCAACCACCCGCAAGGCCGGCAGCCGGAGTGGCACGCCGCGCGATTCGGCATGCGCGGCCAGCAGCGCCAGGCTCGATGCATAGCCGTAGATGGCGAGCGGATTCCAGCGCGCCAGGGCCACAAGATAGTCGTCCATCGTGGCAGGCGACATGTCGAAGGCATTGAGCAACAACTGATTGACCAGCCGGTCGCGCAGGGTCTTGATGCGGTCGGTTCTGGACAGTTCCACCGGTGCGCCCCACAGATAGACCTCGCGCGCGCCGGGCTGCACGCCCCACCAGCGACGCGCGCGCAGGCGTCCCGCCGCGTCCGCTGCCTGCCGGGCACGGCCGAAATGGAAGATCAGCGGTTCACCCGAGGAGCCGCCCGTGGTGTAGGGAAACACGCCGCCCGGGGCGCCCCGCCAGACCAGCTGTTCAACGTTCTCGCGGGCATCGCGCTTGTCCATCGTCGGCAGTTTTTTGAGGTCGTCGAGCGTGGCAGCGCCAGCGGCAACCGTTTCGGCCAGACCCGCTGCCCGGATGCGTCCGGCATGCCAGGGGCTGTGCGCCAGCGCCAGCGCCAGCAGACGGTTGAGGCGTTCGCGCTGCAAGGCCGCCATGTCCGCCGCAGAAAGCCACTGGCTGCGTTCGAGATCGGCGAGCATGCCGAATGTCGGCCGGCGTAGCGCCGCTTCCTGCATCCGGAAAACCGCGCGCGCGAACCAGGCCGGCGCGTTCATGCGCCCACCCATTTCGGGTCGGCCGTCTGGCGGTCGAGCACCCGGTCGAACGCCGCGAGCAGTTGCGCCACCCGTTTGTCCCACTGGTTGTCGCGCGCGTAGGCCAGGATCGCCGCGCGGTTCCAGTCGCGCGCAAGCGCCTCGTGCAGCGCCCGGGTGAGCGCGGCAGCGTCGCCAAACGGCACGATGGTGCCCAGTTCGGGGCGGCACACTACTTCGGCGTTGCCGCCCACGTCGGTGCTGACGACCGGCAGGCCGCAGGCCATGGCTTCGAGAAAAACGTTTGCCCAGCCTTCGTTGCGCGTCGACAGGACGAAGACATCCGCTGCCGACAAGGGCCATTTCAGTTCCGCAGGCGGCAGCGCGCCCAGAAAATGCACGCGTGCCGACACCCCCAGCCGGTCGGCCTGGGCTTCGAGTTCGGCGCGCATGTCGCCCTCGGGACTGGCGCCGCCAACGATCAGGTAATGCAGGTCGGGATGCGTTGTCAGCAAGGCGGGCAGGCAGTCGATGACACGGTGCATGCCCTTGCGTTCGACCAGTCCGCCCACGGAAATCAGCACGCTGGCCGATGCGGGCAGGCCGGCTTTCTGGCGTGCAGCCGCGCGATCGACGGGGTGGAACACCTCGGTGTCGACCCCGTTCCCCACGACCTCGGTCTTGTCTGGCGGGGCCCCCAGCTCAAGCGCCAGCCGACGCAGCGACTCCGAGACGCTGAAGATGCGGGTGGCCGCAGCCAGAGTGCGCACCAGCCGCGGCCGCAATAGCGGGTTTTTGCTGTGCGGCACTTCGGTGCCGCGCAGGGTGAGCGTCACCGGCAAACCCAGCCAGCGCCCCAGCCGGGTTGCGGCCTCGCCGTCCGGGTAGGCAAAGTGCGCGTCGATAAGCCGCGCCCCGTCGGCGCGCAGCCTGCGCATCAACCGGTATGTGGACAGCGCCATCGCCCAGCCGTCCAGCCGGCGCAGCACGCCGGGCAGCGAGAAGAAGCGCGGATGATGCACGGTGACGCCCTGCTGGATTTCGACTGCGGGGGCCATCGGGCGGTAGCCGGGTTTGAAACGGCGGATCAGCCCCTGACCCGGAAACCAGGGCTGCGGCGAGACCACGACGAGCGAACGGTGACGCGCCACGCGGAACATGCGCTCGCGGATGAACAGCCCGGCGCCGGGCCGCGCGGCGCTGGGGAAGAGCGAACTGAACACCACCAGCTCAGCCAATGAATGCCTCCCGCGGGGGTTTCATCAATGCGCCATAGACGCCGCGGTAACGGGCCACGCTCGCCGCCCAGTTGCGTTCGGTTTCGACGAAGTGTCTGCCGTTTCGCTTCAGCGCATCCCAGCCTTGTTCGTATTTCAATAGCGCCACCACCTTGCTGGCGAGGTCGCCGGCGCTGCCGGCGCGGAACAGCACGCCGGTCTTGCCGTCCTGGATCAGTTCCCTGTGCCCCCCCACATCGGACGCCACCATCAGGCGGCCCTGCGCCATGGCTTCCAGCGGCTTTAACGGCGTGACGAGTTCGGTCAGCCGCATCGGGTGGCGCGCATAGACCAGCACGTCCACCAGATCGTAGTAGCGGTTCACCTCGGCATGCGGCACCCGGCCGGTGAAAATGACCTTGTCCTTGAGGTCGAGCGCCATCACCTGCTGCTTCAGCGCAGCCTCCTGCGGCCCGCCGCCCACCAGCAGAAGCTTCGCGTCCGGCGTCTGCCTGAGGATGGCAGGCAGGGCGGCGACCAGCAGGTCGAGTCCTTCATAGGCATAAAACGAGCCGATGAAACCGAGCACGCGACTGGCGCCCAGGCCCAGCTTCAGCTTGAGTTCCGGGTCGGCCCGCCCGCCGCTCTCGAACTTGTCGATATCGACCGCGTTGGGAATGACCGTGATCTTGTTTGCCGGCACGCCGCGCGCAACCAGATCGGCCCGCAAACCTTCGCAGATGACCGTAACGGCGTCGGCGTTCTTCACCGCCCAGGTTTCCAGCGCGCGCGTCGCCCGGTAGCGCAGGCTGCCCTCGGTCGTGGTGCCGTGATCGACTGCCGCGTCTTCCCAGAATGCCCGGATTTCGTAGACCACCGGTATGCCGAGTTTTCTGCCGACGCGAATGGCCGGTATGCCGTCCAGCACCGGCGAATGCGCATGGATCACGTCGGGTTGCAGTTCGCGCGCAAGCGGCAGCAGGCGTTTCCCGATGGCGCCCATCACCGCGAACGGATCGCCGCCCGGCAGCCTGGCCAGCAGACCGGCGGGCGCCGGCGTGCGGTAAAAATGCAGGCCGTCGGCGTGCTCTTCCGCCAGCGCGCAGTTCAGCTGCTTGGGGCCGGAAAGATGGAAGGTCTCCCAGCCGAGCTTTTTCTGTTCGCGCAGGATGGCGGCACTGCGGAAGGTATAACCGGAGTGCAGCGGCAGGGTATGGTCGAAAACGTGCAGGATTTTCATCGTCATGCGGCTTGGCGTTCGTCCTCGTGCATGCCCAGGACCTGGCTCAGGAAGGCGTCGAACATCAGCACTGTCCACAGGATCACCGAATAGTCGCGGCGGCCGGACTGGTGGGCATCGACCACTTCACGCAGGTAGCCCTGGTTGAAAAGCCCGGTCGAGGCCAGCCGCTCGCCCAGCACCACGCTCTTGATGGTGGCGGCGAGCGGTCCGCGGAACCAGGCAGCCAGCGGCACGGAAAAGCCCATTTTCCTGCGGTACAGCACATCGCGCGGCAGATAGGGTTCCATCGCTTTTTTCAACAGGTATTTGCCTTCGCTGCCGCGCAATTTCAGATCGACCGGCAGCCCCGATACCCAGCCCATCAGCTCGTGGTCGAGCAGCGGTTCGCGCAC
>JAIWOL010000030.1 GCA_020216925.1 Thiobacillus sp.
TTCGAGCGCATGCGCCATGCTGGCGCGGTCGACCTTGGTGAGGATGTCGCCGACCAGATAGGTTTTCATGTCGAGGTACTGCACCAGCGAAAGCGGGTCGTCGGTGGGCGCCACCGCCGCGTGGCGGCGCAGCACTTCAACCGCAGCATAGCCTTGCAGCTCGCGCTTGAAGGCTGGCGAGAACAGCGCCTTGCGCTGCGCGTCCGACAGCAGCGACACGCCGTGGAAATAGCCTTCGACGGTGTCGCGCGCCAGCGCTTCGAAAGTGGTCTTGGCGCGGAACACCTTGGGCGCCCAGTCGGCCTTGGGGTACAGCCTGCCGAGTGCGCCAAAAATTGGCCGGCGCAACATCAGGGGCAGCACTGAACGCATGCGTTCTTCGTAGCGGAACCAGCGGTAACGCCGGTAGCCGGCGAAATGCTCGTCGCCGCCGTCGCCGGAGAGCGCGACTTTTACGTGTTTTCTCGCCAGCTCGCACACGCGGTAGGTAGGCAGGGCCGACGAGTCGGCGTAGGGTTCGTCGTACACGCCGGCCAGTTTGCCGACGAGGCTGAAGTCGTCGGCGGCGACGGTCTCGACGTGATGCGCCGTGCTGTAGCGGTCGGCCACCTGTTGCGCGAATTCGACCTCGTTGAACGCGGGGTCGTCGAAGCCGATCGAGCAGGTGTTCACCGGCGTCTTCGACTGGGTCGCCATCATCGCCACCACCGCGCTCGAATCGACGCCGCCCGACAAAAACGCCCCCAGCGGCACGTCGGCGATCATGCGCAGGCGGATCGATTCCTGCATCCGCGCAACCAGCTCGGCCTCGGCTTCCGCTTCGTCCTTTACCGCCACCGGCGTGAACGGCATGTCCCAGTATTGTCTGGGCAGTGCGCGCGCCGCGCCGCGCGCGAGCGTCATCGTGAACCCCGGCGGCAGTTTGTAGACGCGTTTGAAGATGGTGCGCGGCTCCGGCACGTAGCCGTAGGCGAAATATTCCTCTACCGCCAGGGGGTCGATGTCGCGTGCCATGGCGGGATGGGCCATCAAGGATTTGAGCTCCGAACCGAAGATGAACTCGCCGGTTTCGAGAAAGGCGTAATACAGCGGCTTGACGCCGAAGCGGTCGCGCGCCACAAAGAGCGTCTGCTGGTTGCGGTCCCACAGCGCAAAGGCAAACATGCCGCGAAAACGCGTCACGCAGGCCTCGCCCCAGGCCTCCCAGGCGTGAACGATGACCTCGGTGTCGGAATGCGTGCGGAAGACATGCCCCAGGGCTTCGAGCTCGGGCACCAGTGTCTGGAAATTGTAGATTTCACCGTTGAACACGACGACGACCGATCCGTCCTCGTTGAACAGCGGCTGCTGGCCGGTCGAAAGATCGATGATCGACAGCCGCCGGTGCCCCAGCCCCACGCCCGGCTCCAGATGCAGGCCGCCTTCATCGGGGCCGCGATGGAACTGGGTCTCGTTCATGCGATGGAGCAGCGCGCGCGCAATCTCGCTCGCTTCACGGGTATCGAAAATGCCGGTAATGCCGCACATGGTATGAGTCAGGTTCCTGTCGAATTTTCGCGCGAGTTGCCGGCGTTCCAGCGTCCCAGGGTGTGATCGTAGACCGTGGCGTAGGCCTCGGCCATGGCCGGAATGCTGAAGCGCGCTTGCGCCTCGCGGCGGGCGGCGTCGCCCTGTACCCGGATCGTTTCGGGCGCTTCGAGGTATTCAAGCAAAGCCTGCGCCATATCGGCGGCGTCGCCGGCCCGGACCAGTCGGCCATGGCCGCTGTCGACCAGTTCGACGTTGCCGCCCACCGCCGTGGCGATCACAGGCAGGCCGGTGGCCAGCGCCTCCAGTATGGTATTGGAGATGCCTTCGTTTTTCGATGGCAGCACGAACACGTCGAAGGTGCGCATGAGTTCGGCGATGTCGTGACGCTCGCCCGGCAACCAGACGAAGCGGGCCAGGCCAGCCGCGTCGAGCCGGCGCTGGCAGGCGGCACGGGCAAGGCCCTCGCCCACGATGACCAGGCGCGTGCCGCCGGCCAGCGCGGGGGCCTGCCGGTGCAGTCGGATGTACGCCTCGACCAGCGTGGGATAGTCCTTGACCTCGACCATGCGTCCCACCGAACCGAATACCCGGCTGTCGGCATCGGCAAAGCCGGCCGGCAATCCTTCCGGACGATCGCCAGTGCGCGGGTGGAATTTTTCGCCATCGACACCGTTGTAGATCTGGTGCAGCTTGCGCTGCGGCACGCCGATCTGCAGGCGCAGCCAGGTTTCAAGGTCGCGGCTCACGGCGATGTAGTTCGACACGAACGGCCGCGCGGCGCGGCGCAGCAGGTTGTATTTCCAGTTCTGCCCGTACAGATCGAAAACGTCGCGGCCGTGTTCGCCATGCACCGTGGCGCGGATACCCGCAGCAGCGGCGACGAACTGCGCTTCGAGTGCGGCGAGGTTGCGCGTGTGCACCAGATCCGGCCGGATGTCGCGCAGCAGTCGCCAGAGTTTTCTGGTCCAGCCCAGGCCGCGGCCGGGTGCGCGGTGCAGCGCGTGGAAATCGACGTGCTGGGCGCGGATGCGATGGCGAAAATCGCCGTAATCGGTGAGCGCCACCACGGTGTGGCGGAAGCGCTCGGCTGACAGCGTGTTGAACAGGTTGACCATGCCGTTTTCCATGCCGCCGGTATCAAACCGGTGGACGATGTGAACCACATGCGCCGTCACGGGGCTTCGACTGCGGCAAGTGCGCGGGTGATCGCCGGCTGCATCTCGGCCGCAAAGCGGGCAAGCGTCGCACGCGCCGCGTGCATCGACTCCGCGTCGTCGTAGGGAGTGGCGATCAGCACCGATGCGCCGTCGTCGCGCGCGCCTGTCACCCGGTCGAAGGCCAGCACCAGCTTGGCGTACAGGTCGTTCACCGTGGGCTGGCCATTGACCACGTTCCACTGCCAGACCAGCAGGCGCTGGCCGTCTATGCTGCGCATTTTCGCCTGCCGCACGGGATGGGGCCGACCGGCAATGTCGGCCGTGGTCAGCGTTTCTCCCACATTCGACCAGTACGGGTCCTTCTGCCTGATCATGAAATTCTGCGAATTCACCAGCTCCGCGTCCTGGCGCTGGGTAGCGTAATAGTTGATTTCGAGCAGCACGGTCTGCCGGCCGCGGGCGAACGACACGCGCGCCTGACGGTCGGCCCCTACCCAGTGCGGCGTCCAGGTGGTGAAGGGCGGGACGGGTTGCCAACCGGATGCAGCCTCGACCGCCAGCGCGGGCATGGCAGGCAGCGGGCGCGATGCCAGCCAGCTGGCGTACAGGGGGGCCGCCGCAACCAGCAGGATCGCCACGCCGGCAGCCGGCACCACGCCTATGCGGCCGACACGCGAACGGCTTAAGGCTCGCGCCGGCGCGGCAGGCTCGGGCTGGTCGTCTTCACGCCAGAAGCTGCCGATCCAGAACAGCAGGAGCATGACAAAACCGAAGAACACCCAGCCGTAGATGTAATGGTCAACGCCCAGCGCGAGCTTCATGTCCGACAGATGCGCGATCATCACAATCATGTAGGCGCGGCCACTGTTGGCGAAAACCGGCACGATGAGCGCGGCTATGGAAAACAGCAGACGACGTTTCCAGGAGCGGTAGGTGAGATAGGCATAGAGCACGCCAAGCGTCACCGAAGCGATGAGGTAACGCAGCCCCGAACAACCCTCGACCACCGACCAGTCGCCGCTGGGAATGCTGAAGAACATGCCTTCGCGGTAGACGGGAATGCCGGTGAACTGCAGCATCGCCACGGTGAAATCGGCGGTCACGCCCATCAGCGGCTGGATCAGGAATTCCCCCACCGGCACAGCGAAGAACAGGAACATCAGCGGGAAGAACAGCGCCCATACCACGGCCCAGCCCAGCACGGCCCACACCGCGGAAACCAGCAGCGCGATGAAGGCATACTGCGCGACGACATTCACGCTGCCCGCGTCGGCCAGCAGCCAGCCGGCAGCGGCTACCGCCAAGGCCAGCAGCCCCCGCCCGTCGGGATGCGGGACGAGTGTCGCCAGCACGGCGCGACGGCGCCAGATCAGCCATAGGCTGATGGGAAAAATGACGTATCCATGCGCAAACGTCTCGGAGCGCTCCCACACTTCGACCATGGAAAAGAAGGTGGGCCAGAGCAGCGCAAAAATCGCGGCCACCACGACAGCCAAGGCCAGCCCCGCGCGCATCCAGCTGGACGGGGGGACTGAGGCCGAATCGGACAGGGGTTTCATACGGTACAGGTCTCCAGCGCACCGCGCACCGCTGTGGTTGCGTCCAGCGACGTTTCCACCGCAGCCAGATTGCGCGTCCAGTCGTAACGTTCGAGGATACAGGCGCGTGCGTGCGGATTGCGCGCAGGCTGCCGCGCGCAGGCAATCACGCTGGCAGCGAATTCGGTTGCATCGCGGGCGAGCGTGTACTCCCGGCCGGCCTCGGCGCGGATGCCTTCCGCCGCCTGCGGGCTGGTGACAACCGGGCAGGCCATCGCCATTGCCTCCAGCACCTTGTTCTGCACGCCGCGCGCGATGCGCAGCGGCGCCACCGCGCACACGGCGTGCGCCAGATAGGGCCGCACGTCCGGCACGCTACCGGTCACGATCACGCCGGGCTGGCGGGCGAGCGCCAGCACGGCATCGCTGGGGCGGCTGCCCACGACGACAAAGCGCGCAGCCGGCACGGCATCGTGGATGGCGGGAAACATGCGCTCGGCAAACCAGGTGACGGCATCGACGTTGGGCCAGTAGTCCATCGCCCCGGTGAACACAATGGCGCGCTCTTCGCTCCTGAAGGGAGTGTCGTAGGCCCGCTCGGGTGAAAAATACTCGGCATCGACGCCGTTCTCGAACGCGCCGATGCGTCCGGCCGCGTCCGGCACGCGGGCTTTCAGGAGCGCGGCTTCATCCCGGGAAACCAGCAGGGTGGCATCGAACTGCCGTGCAATTTGCGCTTCCCATCTGGCCAGTTTTTTTCCTTCGCGCGCGTAAATCCAGGATAAGGGCCAGCGCTGGGTGGTGGCGTATTGCGTCCATTTGTCGGAGTCGACATCGACCATGTCGAGCACGCGCTTTTCCAGCGGCGGCATGAACTGCGCCATGGCGGACGAGAATGCGAGTCCGTGCGTCACCTCGCCAGCCTGCGCAAGCGCGTGCGCCCAGGCATGCAGACCGGCATGACGGTAGTACGGCAGGGTAAGCGCTTCGCCGGAGAGCAGGCCCGAGAGGCTGAACAGCCTGGCCCGGCGCGCGTTCAGCGGCACAAGCTTCACCGACGCACAGTAAGGCTGCAATGCCTCCGCGTACTGCCAGTCCTGCGGATCGTCGACAAAGGCGCCGAGATGGATGCTGTAACGGTTAGACAGATGCCGCAGCAGGTGGAACGAGCGGATTTTGTCGCCCTTGTTGGGTGGAAACGGGATGCGATGCGCGAGGAAAAGCAGGCCCGGTTTCATATTCAGCCAAGCTGTCTGACGATGTGCGGCCCGATCATGTTGGCCAGCGGCAGCGGCAGCTTTTTCCAGGCCTGAATGAAGAGCCGGTATTTGGGATTCAACGGATTGATCTCGGGCATGGTCCGGTCGCTCACCAGGAAATATTCGTAGTAAAGCGGCGCAGCCTCGAATCCCCAGTTTTTCTTGAAATCGAACGAGCCGGTGCCCTGTTTGCTGCGGCCGAAATCAAATACCTTGAAGCCCCGTTCGCAGGCGCGCCGCATCAGATCCCAGTACATGAAATCGTTGCCCGCGACTGCGCGCGCGGCGTCCGTGCCGCCCCCGTAGTAGGGCAGGACTTCGTCGCGGAAATAAAAGGACATCACGCTGGCGATCAGCTCGCCCTCGCGCACGATGGTCAGCACTTCGCAATCCTCGCCGAACTCCGACTTGAGCAGACGGAAGAACTGGCGCGAGAAAACCGGGGTGCCCAACCGGTGCACACTGGCGGAATACGCCCTGAAAAAACGCTCGGTATCGGTGTCGATCTCGCCTGTGAGTCCTGCCTTGATGCCTTTGCGCACCATGGCCCGCTGTTTGCGCGGGATGGCATTCATGTTGGCTTCGACTTCGGGCTGGATTGCCCGCTTGAAGGTGACGTAGAGCGATTTGGTCGGCCAGCCGGGATGCTGCGCCGTCTGGTTGCGGTATTCGAGCGCCCCGACCTTGAGCCGGGTGGCAAGCGACTGAGCCGCACTGTCGAGCGCACGATAGGCCTCGTCGTCATCGGCGACGACGCCGCCGTAGGCGCAAAAGGGCAAAGACCCCAGGCTGTGGCCAAACACCCGGCTCTTGATTTCGGCCAGCGGCAGCACGCCGACGATATCACCCGCCCGCTCGGCCAGGAGAAAATGCGTGCGATGGCCAAAAGCCCGCTGGATCACGCGCTGCCAGCCCGCCCGATGGAAGAAGGTCGCATCGGGGTGCGCGAACACATAGGCGTCCCAGCGCACCCGGTCGGCTTCGGCCAGGGCACGTACCTTGACAGCGCCCCTGCCGGTAACCGGGGCAAACGATTCGTCGGACATGTTCACTGCGGAGTCAGGAAAACGCGGTCGACGCGATCCCATTCAAAGTCGTTGAAAAGTTGCCGCAGTCTGCCCGGCATACGTTGCAGATTGACGTAATGCCGGAACCGCGTCTTGACGGGCAGGCCCGACTGGCGCGGCTGCTCGGCATCGACTTCCCAGGGATGGAAATAAAACATGCACGGCGCGCGATCCCGCTCGTTGACGCGGCGCAGCATCCAGCGCGACATTGAATACGGCAGCAGACGAAACCAGCCGCCGCCCGCCGCCGGCAGATTGCGGCCCATCATGGGCACGGTCGTCGGCGGCAATTCGAGGATGCCCGATTCACCGTTGGGCCGGTGCGGAAAACGCGGCGCATCCGGCATGCCGTAATGGTCGTGCTTCACCGGATAAATGCTGGAGCTGTAGACATAACCGGCGTTTTCCAGCTCGCCCACTGCCCACCAGTTGGCGTGACTGATGGAAAAACTCGGCGCGCGATAGCCGCGAACGGCCACCGCGCCGATGTCTTCGAGAATGCCCTTGGCGCGCACGATGTCTTCGCGGAACTGGGCCGGCGTGAGGTCGCTGGCGCGCTGGTGGCCATAGCCATGACTGGCGAGCTCGTGTCCGGCTGCGACGATGCGGCGCACCACCTGCGGGTGACGCTCGGCAATCCAGCCGAGGGTGAAAAAGGTGGCCTTGGCTCCGGCCTCGTCGAGCAGCGCCAGAATCAGGTCGACGTTGCGCTCCACCCGGCACGGCAGGCTGTCCCAGTCTTCACGGCGGATATGCGGCGCAAAGGCGGAAACCTGGAAATAGTCCTCGACATCGATAGACATGGCGTTCTTCATTACGCAGCCCTCAATCCTTTCTGCATTGGCAGCCAGCCCTTGAGGGCATGGGCAATGCGCGTGGCCGCGCGGCCATCCCAGTATTCCGGAATGCGGCCGCGCTTGCCGCCATTGGCCATCACGTCGTCGAAGGCACGGCGAATCGCAGCGGGCGACGGGCCGACCAGCGTGTTGGTGCCCTCGTCGAGGGTGATCGGACGCTCGGTGTTTTCGCGCAGGGTCAGGCAGGGTACGCCCAGCGCCGTGGTTTCTTCCTGTAGCCCCCCGGAGTCGGTGAGCACCAGTTTCGCGTCGCGCATCAGCCCCAGCATCTCCAGATAACCGACGGGGGGCAGCACGCGCAGGCCATCGAGTTTGTCGGCCAGGCCGAATTTTTCGATGTTGGCGCGGGTGCGCGGATGCAGCGGTGTCACCACGGGCAGCTGGCGGTTGATTTCGGCAATCACCCCGAGCAGGGCCGCGAGCGTGTCGGGGTCGTCGACGTTCGACGGGCGGTGCAGCGTCAACACGGCGTACTCCCCCACGGCGGCTCCGAGCGTGGCGGCGGCAGGCACGGCGCGCGCGAGGTTGCGGTGCAGGGTATCGATCATGACGTTGCCGACAAATTCCACCCGCGCCGGGTCTATCCCTTCGCGCATCAGGTTGGCCAGCGCGCTTTTTTCCGTGGTGAACAGCAGATCGGACAACTGGTCGGTGAGAACGCGGTTGATCTCTTCGGGCATCGCGCGGTCGTAACTGCGCAGGCCGGCCTCGACGTGGATGACCCGCACCCCGCGCTTGGCCGCGACCAGGGCGCAGGCAATCGTCGAGTTGACGTCGCCCACCACCAGCACGGCCTGGGGTTGGGCGCGTTCGAGCACCGGTTCGAACCGTTTCATGATTTCAGCCGTCTGCACGGCGTGGCTGGCCGATCCGACCTCCAGGTGATGGTCAGGCTGGGGAATCCCCAGATCGGCGAAGAAACTGTCGCTCATCGCCGCGTCGTAATGCTGTCCGGTGTGCAGCAACTGCGCAGCAATGCCGGCCTCGCGCAGCGCGGCCATGACCGGCGCGATCTTCATGAAATTGGGACGCGCGCCGGCAACGCACAGTATCTGGGTCATGGGATGCGAACCCGGCAATCAGTGGGTGAACTCGCGCGCATCTGGCTCGGAACCGTTTTCGCCGGCGGCATGACGCTCGCTCACGGTGTAGAGAATCTTGCGCACGATGGGCAGGATGCGGTTGACCGAGCGCTCGACCTGTTCGATGCGTCCGGCCAGGCGCGTCATTTCTTCGCCCGTGCCGCCGCCGGCAGCACAGGATGACTGCCCCGCCACGCCTGTAGGCCCGTGAAAATCCTGGTGCGCGACTTCATTTTTGAGGTCGGCGATGACTTCGTTGACTTCGTCTTCGCCAAAATGGCTTTTTTCTTCCAGAAAGCCGAACAACAGCAGGCGGTCGCAGGTGGTATTGATGCGGCGCGGAATGCCCCCCGTGAAGCGGTGCAGGGCCGCAAACGCAGCCTCGTCGAAACTCGGCACGCCCTGCCAGCCCACGGTATGCAGGCGATGCTCGATGTAGCCGCGCGTCTCGTCCGGGTCGAGCGGCCCCAGGTGATACGAGGCCACGACGCGCTGGCGCAGCTGCTGCATGTCCGGGCTTTGCAGGATGCCGCGGAATTCGGGCTGCCCCAGCAAAAATGTCTGGATCAGCGAACGGTCGTTATTCTGGAAATTGGACAGCATCCGCAGTTCCTCGACCGCGCGCTGGGTGAGGTTCTGCGCCTCGTCCACCACCAGCAGCACTCGCTTGCCCTGCCGCGTCGCCGCAGCCAGAAAGTCTTCCAGATTTTTCAGCAGCGCCGATTTGGACAGGCCCTCGTGCTGCAGGCCAAAGGACGCCGCCACGCTGCGCAGGGTATCTTCCGCATCCAGCTGGGTGGACACCAGCTGCGCCGCAATGAGATTGTGGGCTTCGAGCTGACGGAAGAGATTGCGTACCAGCGTCGTCTTGCCGGCGCCCACTTCACCCGTAATGACGATGAAGCCCTCTCCCAGCGACAGGCCGTAGTCGAGGTAGGCCATTGCCCGCTTGTGCCCCTTGGACCCGAAGAAAAAACGCGGGTCGGGGTTGAGCTGGAAAGGCTTGGCGCTAAAGCGGTAGTGGTCTTCGTACATGGGCAATCCGATCGAGTGAGGCACGTCAGCCATTCCCGGCAGACGAAGCAACGGTCATGCCACGGAAAAAAGCGGTTTAGAAGCGCATGTTCATCGACGCCGAGAGGCTGTTCTCGGTGAAGTCTGCATTGGCGATGTTCGAATCCCGTTGTTGATGACGGTAATTCAACGCTCCGCTGAGGTCTTTGCCGAACTGGTGGAACACGCCCAGGTTCAGGCTGGCGGTGTCGTCATCGCGGCGGGTTGGCGTGCCGAGCTGCGCCGAGGTGGCGCTGTTGCGGGTATAGCCGAGGTTGGCGTTGGCCGCGGTGCGCGGCGTCAGACGATAGCTGACGGTCCCGCTTACCCCCTGGGTCGTGTCTTCCGCGTCGTTCACCGCCTGATACAGACGGCGGGTATCGAACACGGAAACCCCCACGCTGGTACGCGGGCCCAGTCGCCAGCTCCAGCCGGCATTCAGGCTCTTGATGATGAATACCCCATTGTTGAGGCTGGCGTCGCCCAGACCAAATGGCGTCAGATCGGCAAGCGTCAACCCCAACTGGGTATAAAACTGGGATATGAGCGTGCCGGGCAGGGGGGAGCTGCAACTCGTCTGCCCGGGCGGCGGCGTGAAATCCACTGTTTCAAACAGCCGGCCGCCACATACCCAGAAAATGCGGCCACTCTGGTTCTGAAGTTGCTGACTGACATCGCTGACGTCTTCGTAGTAACGAACAGTCCAGTTCGAGGCGCGGGTGCGGTACGCGCCCGAGAGGCTGAAAGTGCGGCCAAAATAGCGTTCGCCCGCCGACGCCTCGATACTGGTCCGCTGATTGGGAGTCCAGCCAAACCCGACACTGTATGAACTGCCTTCAGTATCGGTCGCGCTCAGGAAATCGTTCCTGTCTTCGCCGTAGGTGGCAAAAACCCTGAACTTACGGCTCAGGGCATATCCCAGGGAAAGGGTGGCGCGCTCAAAAGTGCTGTCGCGCGTGGCTCCCCGGTTGTTGGCCTGGCGAATCGAATAATCGATCGCCCAGCTAAGGTCATTGAAACGCGAACCGCTGTTCAGCCCCGCAGTGAATGAATGGGTGACGGAATCGGATATCGAGCCTGCCGCGCCGCCGTCAAAAAGCGCGCCGCCCGTGGTGTAGCGCGCACGGGCCGTTGCAAACGAGCCCAGGCGTTTCACCAGATGGGGGCTCAGGCTGTAGACACTGGCTGTCGCGCGGTTGCTGTCGTTGACGCTGGCGTCGGCGGGCGAACCAAAAAGCGAAACCAGATTCTGCGCCACACTCGCAGAGCCATCGATGAAGAGGAAATCCTCAACCAGCTCCGCCTTGCCAAGCGCACCCAGGCGATGATAAATGTCGTTGGAGTTGTCTTTGCCAAAGCGGGTCACCGCCGACAGCCCATAAGTCATGCTGGCCTGAACCCGTCTTGACCCGCTCGAGGTTAGCGTGAATGCGGGAGTGACGGCCAGGCTCAGTTCATTTTCGGGATTCGAGCTGCTTTGATTTGCGTTGTCCGAATAGGTCGCAGATGCCCCGACGCTGGGCACGAAACGCCAGTCCAGCGCTTGCGCGTCCGCCGCAAAACCCAGCACCACGAAAACAGAAAAAGCTCCCGCCAGGGGAGCTTGCGCTTTTCGATCCGCCCTCGCCTTGCCGGCGAGGGGTTTACTTGCCGTAACTGCCATAGTAGCCATAGTAGTAATCTGCACCGGGCGTGGGAGTGGTCTTGTTGAGCAACATCCCCACCACCTCGCACGACTGGATATGCGACAACGCCTCGCGCACTGCCTCCTGGGAGGTTTTTTCGGCCTCGACCACCATCACGATCTGACCCATGTGCGTGGTCAGCACGCTGGACTCGCTGGTGGCCAGCAGAGGCGGGGAATCGAACAGGATTATACGGTCTGGATAACGATTCCCAATATCTTCGACCAGTCGCGTCATCGCGGCGCTAGCCAGAAGCTCGGTTGCGCGCTTGTAGGTTCGGCCAGCCGGCAGCACGGTCAGCTTGGCGATATCCGTCTTGATCAGCACGTCCGACAGCTTCAGATCCTTGTCCTGCAGCACGTCGAGCAGGCCCTTGTCGGCGTGGATGCCGAGATATTCCGGGACGCGGGGCTTGGCCACGTCGGCATCGATGAGCAGCACGGTGCGATCCATTTCCATGGCCATCGAGATGGCGAGATTGATGGCGCAGAAACTCTTGCCCTCGCCCGGCAGCGAGCTGGTGACCATGATGAGGTTGCCGTTCTTGACCCGCGAAGTCCCCTGCCCGAAGGCGTTGGCGATGAGCGGACGCTTGATGATGCGGAATTCCTCGGCGATCTGGGTTTTCTCGGCATCCGGCGCCACCACGCCCATGCGATGCAGGCGCGCCAGATTGATCGACTGGACCTGGCTATTGCCTTCGGACGGAGACTCGCGGTCGGGCGAGATGAACATGGGCTCGACCGGAGTGGCCACGAACGGGGCCGCATGCTTGCTCTGCTGTTTGGCCAGCGCGTTTTCGATCATGCTGGCATCCTGCGACGGAGCCTGGCTGGCGGGCGGAACAGCCGCAGCACGCGGCGCGCCCGTTCCGATCTTCCCGGCTGCTTTCTCGATAATGCTCATGGTTTCTCCTAACCTGCCCGCGACATAATCAGCTGCAGGATCATCACGCCCCCGTAAGCCGCAATCAGACTACCCAGCGCCGCCAGGTAGGTGAGCAGACCTTTGCGTTTGCGCCGCCTGGTTTCATCCGTTTCCACGCGGGACACGCCACCCAGCAGGGGCAAGCCTGTCAATTCGCGCAGGGTGCGGCGATCATTGACCGTGCGGCGCAGCTGGCTCAACAGGAAAGCGACCGCAATGCCTGCCAGCAGACCGCCGACCGTTACCAGCGACAGCAGAAGGGGACGGTTCGGCCAGGCCGGCTGGCTGGGAACAAAAGGCGGGTCGATCACCCGGAAATCGACGGTGTCGGTTTTGCTTTCGACTTC
Source organism: Thiobacillus sp. (assembly GCA_020216925.1). Lineage (GTDB taxonomy): Bacteria > Pseudomonadota > Gammaproteobacteria > Burkholderiales > Thiobacillaceae > Thiobacillus. The sequence goes on from JAIWOL010000030.1 coordinate 12,503, forward strand.
GCCCGACATCGTCACTGACTCGCGGCGCTTCAGCAGCGCATCATAATTTTGCCGGTAGACATCGTAGTCGCGCGTCAGCTGGGTGTATTCCTGCTCCACCTGGGGAATCATGTTGGAGGCGCTGCGCAATTCGGACAGGCGGCGCTGGTATTCGCCGACACGCGCATTGAGCGAGGCAACGGTTGCATCCGCCTCGGCAATGGCGATGGTCAACTGCTGATAGACCGGATTCTGGATCTTTGTGCCTGCCGGATCGGACTTGCGCGCGGCGAGTTCGCTTTTTTTCTGCTGCTCAAGCTTTTCGATCAGGCGCCTGGTCGCCTGGATATCCGGATGGAGATCCGTATATTGCAACCGTAGCTGATCCATCTGTTTTTCCAGGGCCTGAATGCGGGCATCGATTTCGCCGTTGGTCGACATGGCAGCAGCGGCCGCGGTGAGCTCGGGCTCCTCATCCTGCAGTTGACGCTTCAGCTGGTTGCGGCGATTGACCGCTTCCTGCTGGTCGAGCTGGGCCTGCCGCAGTAGCGCGGAGGCTTCCGCCAGCTTGGCGTAGTAATCGCCGCCCTGCCCCGGCATCATGCCGATGTGCTTCTGCTTGAATTCCTTGAGCGCGTTCTCCGCATCGGTGAGTTTCTGCTGGTACTGCTGCAACTGCTCCTCGATGAAGCGCTGGGAACTGGAAATGTCCTGGCGCGTTTTGCCCAGACTGCTCTCGACAAAGATGGTCAGCAGCGACTGCACAACCTTCTTGGCCAGCTCGCCGTTCGCGTCCTGGTAACTGATGGTGTAGAGATTTTCCCGTCCGGCATCGGCAATCGAAATCTTCGCTGCCAGCGCGTTCAGCATTTTTTCTGTCTGCTCGGGGGTCTTGGCCTTCACATCCAGATCGGTCATGCGCGCAACCTTTTCCAGCGTGGGGCGGCTGACGAGCTGGCGGGTCATCAGTTTGATCTGCTGCTCCACGTTGGGCTCGGCGGCCAGACCGGAAAGCAGGGGCTTGAGCAGGGTCTGGGTATCCACGTAGACCCTTGCCGTTGCCTGGTAACGATCCGGAATGGTCATGACCCACGTCCAGCCGACGATGCAGACCAGCCAGGCGACCGCCACCCCCCACCAGCGACGACGCCAGGCGGCCTTGGCATATCCGAGTACTTGCTGCAGTAACAGATCCATACGGGCAATCCATCAAAAAACGCTGCGTACCGCAGCGTTTTGAATCAAAGGTCAGAACAGGCTTTCGGGCACCACCAGCACGTCGCCCGGACGCAACTCGACGTTGGCCGATATGTCGCCATTCTTCAGCAGATCTTCGAGGCGCACACCAAACTGCTGCGGCTTGCCGTCGACGACACGCAGGATGTAGGCCTTGTTGCCGGCGGCAAAATCAGTGATCCCGCCAACCTGGATCATCAGATCGATCAGGCTCATTTTTTCGCGGTAGTTCAATGCCTGCGGCTTGGCTGCCTCGCCCAGCACGCGAATCTGCTGATCGAACGGCCCCACGCCACCGGCCACGATCACCGTGACGATCGGTTCCTGGATGTATTTGGACAGTGCCTTTTCGATGTCGCGCGCCAGCTGGGTCGGGGTTTTGCCCGAAGCCTGGATATCCTCGACCAGATTCATGGTCATCTTGCCGTCGGGCCGCACCGGGAAGGCTCCCGACACCTCGGGATTGCGCCAGACGAAAACCTGCACCGAATCGCCCGGCCCCACCAGGTAGTTCCAGTCGTAGCCGCCGGACTGCGCAGGCGCAGGCGGATAGATCGGCGTGCTGGAGCAGCCCGCCATGAGCGTGACCGCCGCAACCAGGCCGGCCCGCGCGATATGCTTGTTGATCGTGAACATGCCCACTCTCCCTTATCCAGTTGATCTGCGAGGCATTATGCCAGAGCAGAGTCGAAATTCCGTTTAACGCATCGCACCGCAAGCAAACCGCGCGCCAGCTGTCGCCGCCCCGGCCTGCGCGTCCTCGCCGGCGACCTGGCGGGGCCGCTTCGTCGGCGTTTCGACACTGCTGTCGTAAGGCCGACGCCGGGCACGGTATCATGGCGGGATGAACGCCGCCCGCATCGATTCGCTCGACACCCTTCGCATGCGTATACGCGCCTTTGCCGAGGCACGCGCCTGGACGGATTACCATACTCCGAAAAATCTGGTCATGGCATTGACGGTCGAAGCTGCCGAGTTGCAGGAACCGTTCCAGTGGCTCACCCCGGAACAGAGCCTGAACCTCGACGCCGACCAGCGCGAGGCGGTCCGTCAGGAAATCGCCGATGTGCTCATCTACCTGACCCGGCTGGCCGACCTGCTGGATATCGATCTGCTCGACGCCGCCGCAGACAAGCTGGACATCAACGCCCGCAAATATCCGGTCGGGAAGGCGCGCGGCAATGCGCTCAAATATTCGGACCTGCCTCATGACGACTGATCCTCATTTCAAGCATCACGTGTTTTTCTGTACCAACCAGCGCGACGACGGCGCAAAGTGCTGCGGTGAATCCGGCGGCCAAAACATGCGCGACTATTTCAAGAAGAAGGTCAAGCACGCCAACCTCAACGGCAGGGGCAAATGCCGCATCAACAGCGCCGGCTGTCTTGACCGCTGCGACGAAGGCCCGCTGCTGGTCGTGTACCCCGAAGGAATCTGGTACACCTACGTGGACGAGGCCGACATCGATGAAATCTTCGAGCAGCACATCAAGCAGGGCCGTGTCGTCGAACGTCTCCAGCTGAAGTGAAACGCTACAGGCTGCGCATCCCGGTTTCGGCTGGCAAGCTGGAAACCGTGATCGACGATCCGGAAACCGATCGTCGGGGCCTGCTGCTGGTGGCCCATCCCCACCCCCTGCACGGCGGCAGTCTGGACAACAAGGTGGTCGCAACGCTCGCCCGCGCCGCCAACGAGGCAGGCTGGGTGAGCGTGCGGCCTAATTTCCGGGGCGTGGGCATGAGTGACGGCAAATTTGATGCGGGCGTGGGCGAAACGGACGACCTTCTGGCGCTTGCCCGCTTTGTCGAAACCAGCTATCCCGGTCTGGCCTGGGTTTTGGCCGGTTTTTCCTTTGGCGCGTATGTTCAGCACCGTCTGCGTCAGCAGCTCGACGCCCGCCGCCTGATTCTGGTTGCGCCAGCGGTCACCCTGTACGAATTCGATCCGGTGCCAAAGGACACGGTCGTGATCTTCGGCGATGCCGACGAGCTGATTCCGCCCGCAGCCATGCGCCTGTGGGCCGACCAGCACGGTCTGATTTCCCGTGCCATTCCCGGCGCCGGCCATTTCTTTCACGGCAAGCTCAAAGAGCTGAAGCAGAGTTTCGTCGAGGCCTGTCCATGCTGACCGTCTCCGGGCTCTGCAAGCGCTATGGCAATACCGAAGTGGTGCGCGGGCTCGATCTGCACGTGCAGCGGGGTGAGTGTTTCGGCCTGCTGGGTCCCAATGGTGCAGGCAAGACCACCACCCTGCGACTGCTGCTGGGGCTCATCGAACCCGACGCCGGCAGTATCGAGCTGGCCGGCATTGCGGTGCCTGCGCGGGCACGCGAAGCGCGCATGAAAATTGGCGTGGTGCCGCAGATGGATAATCTCGACCCGGATTTTTCCGTGCGCGAGAATCTCATCGCCTACGGTCGCTATTTCGGGATGTCTCGCGCCGCCATCAGCGCACGGGTACCCGAACTGCTCGATTTTGCCGGCCTCGCCAGCAAGGCCGATGCCCAGATCCCGCAACTGTCGGGCGGCATGAAACGCCGGCTCACGCTCGCGCGCGCGTTGGTACACGACCCCGACATGCTTTTTCTCGACGAACCGACGACCGGCCTCGACCCACAGGCACGGCATCTCATCTGGCAGGGCCTCAGACGCCTGATCAATGCCGGCAAGACCATCGTACTGACCACGCATTTCATGGACGAGGCCGAGCGGCTCGCCGACCGGCTTGCCATCCTCGATCATGGCCGTGTGGTCGCCGAAGGCGCGCCGCGCACGCTGATCGAATCGCATATCGAACCTGCCGTGGTCGAAGTCTACGGCAAGGGACTGGCCAGCTGGACGCGCGAAGTCGCTGACAGCGTGTGTCTGCGCGCGGAAACCGTCGGAGAAACACTGTTCTGCTATACCGACAACGCCCAGCGCGTGATCGGCGCGCTGCATCAGGCATCTGCCCTGCGCTACCTGCATCGTCCCTCCAACCTGGAAGATGTCTTCCTGAAACTCACCGGGCGGGATCTGCGTGATTAGGCTGCCCCGTCTGTCCTGGCGTTTCATCCCGGTGTGGCAGCGCAACTACCTGGTGTGGAAGAAGCTCGCCATTCCGTCCATTCTCGGCAATCTGGCCGACCCCATGCTTTACATGCTGGGGCTCGGCTTCGGCCTCGGCAGGCTGTTGCCCGATGTGGACGGCATAGCGTATCTCACCTTTCTGGCTGCGGGCACCGTGGCCTACAGCACCATGAACGCCGCGACCTTCGAGGTGCTGTATTCGAGCTTTTCGCGGATGCACGTACAACGCACCTGGGATGCCATCCTCAACGCACCGATGACGCTCGACGACGTCCTGTTCGGCGAACTGATCTGGGCGGTATCGAAGAGCCTGCTCTCCGGACTGGCCATTCTTGCGGTGATCTGGGGGCTGGGGCTGTACGGCGATTTCTGGCTCACGCTGGCCATCATTCCCGTGGTCGCACTGGTCGGGTTCTGCTTCGGCGGCATGGGGCTGGTGATGAATGCGCTGTCGCCAAGCTACGATTTCTTCCTCTACTACTTCACCCTCGCCATTACCCCGATGGTGCTGTTGTGCGGCGTGTTCTTCCCGGTATCGCAACTGCCGCCGCTGTTGCAGGCGGTATCGGCCTGGCTGCCGCTCACCCATGCCATCGATCTTGCCCGGCCGCTGGTAGTCGGTGCCGCGCCCCGGGACATCGGACTGCACGTGTTCGCGCTGCTCGCCTACGGTGGCTCTGGCTATCTTGTCGCGCTGACGCTGACACGGCGACGCCTGCTGCGCTGAGCGCCGGGGGGTCGCCACCCCTGCCGATTTCACGACGACTCGCAGCGACCCGCATCCGGCAACAGCCGATTTTGCGCCCGTTCCGACGCGCACGCATTTTGCAGCGACGGCGGCATCTTCATAAAAACTGGAACGATCATGCCGCACACATCATCGCATCCCCGCAGCCGCGCGCGGGTGGGGGGCGTACTTGCCCTGTTCCCCTTCCTGCTGACGCCCGCGGGAAAAATCGGTGCCGGCGCACTCGTCGCCGCGCTGGCCGCTGCGGGCGGCCTCACGGGCCTGCCTCTCGAACGCGGCGCTGCGCCGGCGGCGCACACCCTTAAGCCGGGTTCAGCAGGCACGCCGCTGCACCTGGCCGACCAGACCCCCACGCCACACCCGGATCACGTGGTGATCGAGCTCGACGGCACACCGATACGCATCACGCTGACTGACGCAGCCGGTGCGCCGGTCGCCTCGGCAGACGGCTGGCCCCCGCATCGCGGCAGCGGAGCGACCACACCGGCAGCACACGCGCCGGGCACGCCGGGCACGCCGGGCACTCCGGGCACTCCGGGCACTCCGGGCACTCCGGGTACGCCGGGTACGCCGGGTACGCCGGGTACGCCGGGGGCGTCAGACGGGCCTTCAGGCGATGAGCAACCCGCTACTCCCCTTGCGCCGCAACCTGCGCCGGGACCTCAGCTCGCATCTGCCCCGCCGCCAGAAGGCGGGCCGATTGTGCCTGCCACTACAGAGCCGCCGGCAGGCCGGCCGCCGGTCGAGATGGAGAATCTGCCGATGCCGGTGGCCGCACTGCCGCCGCAGGCGCTGCCCCCGGAAGGCAGAGAGTTGCAGACGGTTTCGCCCGCAGGCGCTGCATCGAACAGCATCCCCGAGCCGGCCAGCATCGTGCTGATGGCGGTCGGCCTGGCCGGTTTGCTATGGATGCGCCGTCGTCACGCGGGCGCGCTTCCGATCAGGCCGCGCTGACAGCCGCGGCCTGCTGGTCGGCGTGGTAACTGGAGCGCACCATCGGGCCACAGGCAGCCTGCTTGAAGCCCATCGCCAGCGCTTCCCGTTCAAACTGCGCAAAGCGCTCGGGCGTGACGAAACGCAACACCGGCAGATGGTGTTTGGACGGTTGCAGATACTGGCCCAGGGTCAGCATGTCGACGTCGTGGGCGCGCAGGTCCCGCATCACGTCCAGAATTTCGTCGTCTTCCTCGCCCAGCCCCAGCATCAGGCCGGACTTGGTCGGCACGTCCGGGTGACGGGCCTTGAAATCCTTGAGCAGCTTGAGTGAATGCGCGTAGTCCGCGCCCGGCCGCGCGGCCTTGTACAGGCGCGGCACGGTTTCGAGATTGTGGTTCATCAC
>JAIWOL010000154.1 GCA_020216925.1 Thiobacillus sp.
ACAGGGCGTGCACGCCCGCCTGGGCCTGCTGCTGGCGCAGCGGCAGCCAGGCTCGTAGCGCCGCACAGGCCTGGCTGCCGACGGGCACGATACGGGTTTTGCTGCCCTTGCCGGTGACGCGCGCCTCGCCAGCCGCGAAATCGATATCGCCCAGATTGAGGCCGACGACTTCGGCGAGCCGCAAACCGCTGGAATAAATCAGTTCGAACAGGGCGCGGTCACGGATTTCCAGCGCATTGTCGGGCAGACGGTCGAGCAGCTGCGTGCAGGCGTCGGGCGAGAGGGTAGCGGGCAGGGCCCGGGCAGCCCTGGGGGGGCGCAGGCCCACACAGGGATTTGCGCCAAACCCCAGCCGGCGGCAGGCAAAGGCATAAAAGCCGCGCCAGCTCGACAGATGTCGCGCCACACTGCGCGGCGACAGACCGGCTGCACGCAGCCGGACGATGGCGTGGCGGATGTCGTCCACCGACAAGGTGTCGAGCGGGCGGCCGCCGGTGTGGGTGACGAGTTTGCCGAGGTCGCGCCGGGCAGCGGCGAGGGTGTGCGGCGACAGCCGACGTTCGGCGGCAAGACAGGTCAGGTAGGCGTCGACCGGAGCGGGCGTCAAGTCTGCATCCGCGTCAGCGCGGCGGCCAGAATCTGCCCCAGCCGCATCAGGTAGAGCGTGCCCATTCCGGCATAGAAACGCCGGTCCTCTTCCGACGCGAGCACCAGCAGGCCGCGCGCCGGACTGCTTGCCGCCAGGCGCAGCGGAATGCAGGCGAAACTCTTGAGGTGCGGCGAGACTTCGCCGAACCAGTCGCTGGCCTGCGGCACCGCCAGCGCGCCGCATACCGGCTGGAGCAGCGTGGTGATGCCGGTGACGGCGTCGGCTGCCAGCGTGCCGTCCGCCAGCAAGCGCATGGCGTGGTGCGGAACGGCGAATCCTTCGCGCAGATGCAGGGCCAGCGCGCCCGTGAGTTCGTCCATGCTGCGTGCCGACACCAGCGCCAGCGTCAGGGCATGCAGCTTCTCGGAAATGCCGTCGTTTTCCTCGCCGAACTGGATCAGTTCGGCGAGCTTGTTTTCCAGCATGCGCACCTTGTCGCGCATGGCGATGAGCTGGCGTTCGCTCATCGACACCGCGTGGGTGCCATGCGGATGGGGAATGTTCAGGTCAGCCAGCAGGGTGGGAAATTCGTTGAAGAAATTCGGGTTGTGGGTGAGGAAGTCGGCGATGGCCTGCTTGTCCATAGTGGGCGCGTCCATTGAGAGTGAGTCCATTAGAGTTCCAGTTCTCCTTCGAATACGGTGACGGCGGGGCCGGTCATGGCGACGGACTGGCCCATGCCGGGCCAGGCGATGAGCAGGTCGCCGCCCCGCGTGTGAACGCTGACCGGGCTTTTCAGCCAGCCCTGGCGTATGCCGGCCACCGCCGCTGCGCAGGCGCCCGTGCCGCAGGCCAGCGTTTCGCCGGCGCCCCGTTCGAATACGCGCAGGCGGATGTCGTGCTCGGTCAGGATTTGCATGAAACCGACGTTGGCGCGCCTGGGAAAGCGTGCGTGCGCTCCGATGGCGGCGCCGAGGATATCCACTGGGGCGCTGTCGAGATCGTTCACGCGCAGGACGGCGTGCGGGTTGCCCATCGACAGCACCGCAACCTCGACGACATGCTGGTCGAGCTTGAGCGGATAGACGAGCGCTTCGCTGTCGGCGACGAAGGGAATCTCCGCCGGTGCGAAACGCGGCGCGCCCATGTCCACCGTGACCTGGCCGTTGTCGAGCAGCCGCGGTTCGATCACGCCGGACGCGGTTTCGACGCGAATCGCGGTCTTGCCGGTGAGCCCCTGATCATGGACGAAACGGACGAAGCAGCGTGCCCCGTTGCCGCATTGTTCGACCTCACCGCCGTCGGCATTGAAGATGCGGTAGCGGAAATCGACGCCGGGCCGCGTCGCCGTCTCGACCAGCAGAATCTGGTCGCAACCCACGCCAAAATGGCGGTCGGCAATGCGGCGGCAGATTTCCGGCGTGAGGGTGAGAGACTGGCGCACCCCGTCGAAGACAACGAAATCGTTGCCGAGGCCCTGCATTTTGGTGAAGCGTATGCGTGTGCTCATGCGGGTTCGAGGTTGAGGGAATCCCTGACGGGACGGTAATCCGTGACCCTCGGCATGAGGGCAGGGCGCGTGCGTGGCGGTTCCGTGCGCGATGTCGGCGGGCTCCAGATTCCCCCCGATTCTAGCGTCAGGCCGGCGCCGACGATAGCCGCGCCGCCGGTCTCGCCGGAAACCCTGAACCATGCGCGCCCGCAATGGAACGGGATCACAGGCGCATCTCCATCACATGATCGTCCATCACATAGCCATCGCCAATATCGAAAACGCGCGATTCGACGATGCGCAAACCGTATTTTTCATACGCCCGTATCGCCCGGGTGTTTCCCCGGTTGACCTGCAGGCGCAGCACGGGCAGGTTCTGCGCCCGCGCCCAGCCGGCGCAGGCGCGCAGCAGGGCGGCCCCCAGGCCGCGACGCTGCCGGCCGGGGTGGACGTAGAGCTTGTCCAGCCTGGCGGCGTTCGAGTCGGTAAAAACATGCGCGAAACCGGCAGGCGGCAAGCCCACGACCCACCAGGCGTGACACGGGTCGTCGAGCTGACTGTGGATGCGGGCGGGGGCGTATCGGTCGGCCAGCATGGCGTCGATCTGGGCCTGGCTGATCAGGGCAGGATAAGTGGCCTGCCATACCGTGCGCGCCAGCGCGGCGACGGCGCCGACCTCGTCCGGCGACAGGCGGCGGGGCGCGTCAGTCATAAAGGCTGCGCTCGCCTGCCGGCCGGGTCTTGAAGCGCCGGTGCAGCCACAGATACTGCGCCGGCATCTCGCGGATACGGTCTTCGATGAAGGTGTTCATGCGCGCCACGTCGGCGTCGAGATCGCCGCTCGGATAGTTTTCCCAGGCGGGATAGAAGCGAACGGCGTAGCCGCGCCCCCATGGCAACTGGCGGGTGACGACGGGCACGACCTGCGCGTCTGCCAGCCTGGCGATGCGCGGCAGGGCCGACACGGTTGCCGCAGGGATGCCAAAAAAAGGCACGAAAACGGCATTGCGCCGGCCGTGATCCTGGTCTGGCAGGTAATAGAACGGTCGTCCCGATCTGAGCGCCGAGAGCGTGGCCTTGATGCCTTCGTGGCGAGCGATGAGCACGATGTCGCGGAAACGGGTGCGGCCGTGGCGCATGAATCTGTCGCTCACAGCATCCTTGGCCGGGGCGTACATCGACGCGATTTCCCAGTCCATGGTGAGACGCACGCCGCCCATGTCGAGACCGACGAAATGCGGCGCCAGCCAGATCACGGGTCGCGTACCGTCACCGCGCGCGGCTTCGGGATTGTCGACGCGGATCAGGCGGCGCAGACGCGCGTCCGGCGCCCACCACAGCACGCCATGCTCCAGTACCGCGCGCATCGAAGCCTGGAAGGTCTGGCGCAGCCAGCGGCGGCGCGTTGCCGCCGGGATGTCGGGGAAACACAGTTCCAGGTTGCGGGCGACGATATTGCGCCGGCGGCCTGGTTTCTGCGCCAGCAGCCAGCCCGCCGCATTGCCGCAAGCAGCCTGAACCGGCAGGGGCAGCCAGTGCAGCAGCCAGAGCAAGGCGACACTGAGCCACATGCCCCAGAGGCTGGGGTGGGCAAGCCCGGGTTGGTCTGGTTTCATGAGGCGGGCTCCGCGACGCCGCCGGGTCGCTTGTAGCGGTTGTAGGTCCACATGTACTGCGTGGGAAAACGCCGGATGATGGCTTCGATCTCGTGGTTGATGCAGGCGGCGGCCTCGGCTTTGTCCGCCGGCAAGGCTCCCCCGAACGGCCGGAAGTGCAGCTGATAGCCGCGGCCCCACGCCAGGCGCTCGGCCACGACGAAAAATGCGGCAGCCTGCGTTTTGCGCTGCAGACTGGCCGCCAGCGTGGGGGTGTAGGCCGGACGGCCGAAAAAGGGTGCCCAGACGCCGTCGCCACTGCTTGCGACCTGGTCTGGCAGGATACCGATGGCCTCGCCCCGCTTCAGGGCGGCGAATTGCGCGCGCACGCCGGAGAGGTCGGCGGGAACGAGCCGGGCCTGTCCCCGCTCGCGCCCCATCCGCATCAGCTGTGCCAACAGGCGATCACGGGGGGGTTTGTACATCGCGGTAAAAGGATGGCGGCTGGCCACATACAGACTGATGATCTCGAAACAGCCGATGTGGGGCGACATCAGCACAACGCCGCGTCCGCTGGACAGCGCAGCCTCGAAATGGTCCAGGCCGGTGGCGCCTTTGACGAGTTTGAGCGTCCCCGGGTAGGGCCGTAACCACACCGCCATCAATTCGGCGATGCTTTTGCCGGATTCGCCAATTGCGCGCAGCTGCAGGCGCCAGCAGGCGTGGCCCGGAACGCACAGTCCGCTGGACGCGATATTGCGCCGCATGCGCCCCGAATGACGCCCGGGCGAGAAGTAAACGATCCAGCCGAGCGCTATGCCCAGGCCATGCAGGACCGGCAGGGGCAGTCGGGCCAGCAGTTTGAGCAGCGCGATCAAGCGGGATTGACGCCGAGCGAATGCACACGGCAGAATGCAGCCGCCGCCGGGTTAATCTTGACAACTTGCGGGCGGGATACAAATACAGCTAAAGCGTCACCGCTCCCCCAGTCCCGCGAGCCGGTTACGCAGTCGGTAGCCGGGACGATGGGAGCAGTCATGCAGAAGGATTTCATTTTCACGTCTGAGTCGGTGTCCGAGGGGCATCCGGACAAAATGGCGGATCAAGTGTCGGACGCCGTTCTCGACGCGATTTTAACCCAGGACAAACATGCGCGCGTCGCGTGCGAAACCCTGCTCACCACCGGCGTGTGTGTGATCGCGGGCGAAATCACCACGTCGGCGGTGATCGACTACAACCAGGTCGCGCGCCAGGCGATCAGGCGCATAGGCTACGATTCCTCCGAAATCGGGTTCGACTACAACACCTGTTCGGTGCTGGTGACGATAGGCAAGCAGTCGCCCGATATCGCCCAGGGCGTCGATCGCGCGCACGACGACAATCTGGACCAGGGGGCGGGCGACCAGGGCCTGATGTTCGGTTACGCCTGCAATGAAACGCCGGTGCTGATGCCGATGCCGATCCACCTCGCGCATCGCCTGACCGAGCGGCAGTCCGAACTGCGCAAGGACGGTCGCCTGCCCTGGCTGCGGCCCGACGCGAAATCGCAGGTTTCGATCCGCTATGTAGACGGCAAGCCGCACTCCATCGATACCGTGGTGCTGTCGACCCAGCACAACCCGGATATTTCACATGCCATGCTGACCGAGGCTGTGATCGAGGAAATCGTGAAACCCGTGCTGCCCAAGGCCATGCTCACCGCCGCGACGCGTTACCTGGTCAACCCCACCGGCCGCTTCGTCATTGGCGGCCCGATGGGCGACGCCGGTCTCACTGGCCGCAAGATCATCGTCGACACCTACGGCGGCGCCGCGCCGCACGGCGGCGGCGCGTTCTCCGGCAAGGACCCCTCCAAGGTCGACCGCAGCGCGGCCTACGCCGGCCGCTACGTGGCGAAAAACATCGTCGCGGCGGGGCTCGCCGACCGTTGCCAGATCCAGGTGAGCTATGCCATCGGCGTATCCAGGCCGACCTCGCTCATGGTCGAAACCTTTGGCACCAACAAAATCCCCGAAGACAGGATCGAAAGCCTGATCCGCGAACATTTCGACCTGCGTCCCAAAGGCATCGTCAACATGCTCGACCTGCTGCGTCCCATCTATACCCGCACCGCCAGCTACGGCCATTTCGGCCGCGACGAGCCCGATTTCACCTGGGAAATGACCGACAAGGCGGCTGCCCTGCGCGAAGCGGCCGGGCTGTAAACGATGCTGTCCCAGGCGATGTGGTTCGTGCTCGGCCTGACCGCCCTGGTGGCCGGTGCCGAAGCCCTGGTGCGGGGGGCGGGCCGGCTTGCCGTGTCCTGGGGTATTTCGCCGCTGGTCGTGGGGCTCACGGTGGTGGCGTTCGGCACCAGCGCGCCGGAAATAGCGGTGTCGGTTGGCGCGTCGCTGGCCGGGTCGAGCAGTCTGGCCATCGGCAACGTGATCGGCAGCAACATCGCCAATATCCTGCTCATCCTGGGAGTGTCGGCGCTGATCATTCCACTGCTGGTGCACGAACAGATCGTCCGGCAGGAAATTCCCATCCTCATTGCGGCGTCGCTGGTCGTCGTCGTCATGTCGCTGGACGGGCAGATCGACCGCATGGAAGCGGCCACGCTGTTTGGCGCGGTCATTGCCTACACGGTTTTCCTCGTGCTGCAATCGCGCAGCGCAGGCCGGGAAGCCAGTGAAGAGTTTGCCGACGAAATTCCCGCCAGCCGGTGGGACCGCCACTGGAGCGTGCAGACGCTCCTGTTGGCCGCCGGGCTGGGTCTGCTGGTTGTGGGCGCCGACTGGTTGGTGGATGCCTCCGTTGCCTTTGCCCGTGCGTTCGGCGTGTCGGACCTGGTGATCGGCCTCACCATTGTCGCCGTCGGCACCTCGATGCCGGAAATTGCCACCTCCATCGTCGCGGCCCTGCGCGGGCAGCGCGACATCGCCGTCGGCAATGTGGTGGGCAGCAACATCTTCAACCTTCTGGCCGTGCTCGGCGCAGCGGGCCTGGTCGCGGGCAACGGTCTGGCCGTGCCGGAAGCTGCGCGTAATTTCGACCTCTGGGTGATGCTCGCCGTTGCCTTTGCCTGCCTGCCCATCCTTATGACCGGGCGGGTCATCGCGCGCTGGGAGGGCGGGCTGTTTCTGGGATATTACGCGGCCTACCTGCTGTATCTGGTGCTGGCAGCGGAAAAGCACGACGCTTTGCAGGCTTTTTCCGGCATCATGCTGAGCTTCGTCCTGCCGCTGACGGCGTTGACACTCCTGGTGAGCTTTCTCAAACGCCCGTCGCAGGGTTGAGCCGGGCGGCCTCTGATAGAATGCGCGACTCCGTTTTCAGTTCGATTAGGAATCCATCATGGCCGAACGTAGCCGCACCCGTCGCAACACCCTGGAACGCCGCTGCCTGTCGAAGAGCTTCAAGCGCCTGTTCAAGGGCTCGCCCAAAGGCATCTTCAAAATGCTCGAAGGCGTGAAACCCGCCAAAGGCAAGGCCTCCTGACCCGGAGCCCCCTGCCCGGTTGTCGTGTGCAAAACAGCCGGCTTGCCGGCTGTTTTCATCAGGGCAGCCAGCCGGCTTGCCGGCTGTTTTCATCAGGGCAGCCAGCCGGCTTGCCGGCTGTTTTCGTTTCCCTGCCGCACGCGTACAATGCGGTTCTTCCCGAGGAGCGTTGCGACAGCACCAGGCTGCCAGGCTCGGGATGTTCCCAACGGCGCTCACGTTTTCTTTATGTCACCGTACAGAAAGGAGGGCGTGATGCACGCCGTATCTCAAACAGCCAACTTCACCGATTTCGTCGTCGCCGACATGTCGCTTGCCGACTGGGGCCGCCGTGAAATCCGCATCGCCGAAACCGAAATGCCAGGGCTGATGGCGATCCGCGAGGAGTTTGCCGCTGCCAAGCCGCTCAAGGGCGCGCGCATCACCGGCTCCCTTCACATGACCATCCAGACCGCGGTGCTGATCGAAACCCTGCAAGCGCTCGGCGCGGAAGTACGCTGGGCGTCGTGCAACATCTTCTCGACCCAGGATCATGCCGCCGCCGCCGTCGTTGCCACCGGCACGCCGGTGTTCGCAGTGAAGGGCGAATCGCTCGAAGACTACTGGGATTACACCCATCGCATTTTCGAATGGCCGGACGGCGGGTATTCGAACATGATCCTCGACGACGGCGGCGACGCCACGCTGCTGCTGCACCTGGGCGCGCGCGCCGAACAGGACATCTCGGTCGTCGCCAACCCCACCAGCGAAGAAGAGCGCGTGCTCTATGCCGCGATCAAGGCCAGAATCGCCGAAGCGCCCGGCTGGTACTCGACGCGCCTCGCGGCGATTCGCGGCGTAACCGAGGAAACCACCACCGGCGTGCATCGCCTGTATCAGATGCATCAGCGCGGCGAGTTGAAATTTCCGGCCATCAACGTCAACGATTCGGTCACCAAATCCAAATTCGATAACCTGTATGGCTGCCGGGAATCGCTGGTCGATGGCATCAAGCGCGCCACCGACGTGATGGTGGCGGGCAAGATCGCCGTCGTTGCCGGTTACGGCGACGTTGGCAAGGGCAGTGCGCAGGCGCTGCGCGCGCTGTCGGCCCAGGTGTGGGTGACGGAAATCGATCCGATCTGCGCGCTGCAAGCCGCCATGGAAGGCTACCGCGTGGTGACCATGGATTATGCGGCCGACAAGGCCGATATTTTCGTCACCGCTACCGGCAACTTCCACGTCATCACTCACGACCACATGGCGAAGATGAAAGATCAGGCCATCGTCTGCAACATCGGCCACTTCGACAATGAAATCGACGTGGCGAGCATCGAGAAGTACACGTGGGAAGAGATCAAGCCGCAGGTCGATCACGTGATTTTTCCCGACGGCAAGCGGATCATCCTGCTCGCCAAGGGCCGTCTGGTGAATCTGGGCTGCGCCACCGGTCATCCCAGCTATGTCATGTCGTCATCGTTCGCCAACCAGACGATCGCGCAAATCGAACTGTGGCAGGAACGCGATTCGGGCAAGTATCCGGTCGGCGTCTATACCCTGCCCAAGCATTTGGACGAGAAAGTCGCGCGGCTGCAACTGAAGAAGCTCAACGCGCAGCTGACCGAGCTCACCGACTATCAGGCGCAGTACATCGGCGTTGCGAAAACCGGCCCGTACAAGCCCGACCACTATCGTTACTGATCCGGCCTCCGATCCGAAAGGCGCACGCCATGCGACTGTTGCTGCTGTGGATACTGAACGCCGTCGCCCTGCTCGCGGTGACGTATCTCCTGCCCTCGATCCAGGTGGACGGCTTCGGCTCGGTGCTGCTGGCGGCGCTGGTGCTGGGATTCATCAACACATTGGTGCGGCCGCTTCTGGCCTTGCTGACGCTGCCGATTACGGTGATTACGCTGGGCCTGTTCTATCTGGTGCTCAACGGCCTCCTGTTCTGGCTCGCCAGCGCCCTGATTCCCGGTTTCCAGGTTGGCGGCTTCGTGTCGGCGCTGCTTGGCGCATTGCTCTACGGCGTGATCGCCTGGGTGTTGTCCGCTCTCGTTCCGGGTAAAAAAGGCTGAACATGACTGCACATACTTTCAGCTTCGAGTTCTTCCCGCCCAAAACAGCGGAGGGGATGGAGAAGCTGCGCGCAACACAGCAGCAGCTGGCGCAACTCCAGCCCAAATTCTTTTCCGTGACCTTTGGCGCGGGCGGTTCGACCCGCGACCGTACCTTCGATACGGTGCGGGAAATCCAGGCATCCGGTTCGGAAGCCGCGCCGCATTTGTCTTGCATCGGCTCGACGCGGGGCAGCATTCGCGACATTCTCGCCGACTACAAAGGGCAGGGCATCCGCCATCTGGTCGCGCTGCGCGGCGACCTGCCGTCCGGCACCCTGGACGCGGGCGAATTCAACTACGCCAATGAATTGGTCGAATTCATCCGCAGCGAAACCGGCGACTGGTTCGAGATCGAGGTGGCCGCCTATCCGGAAATCCACCCGCAGGCGCGTTCGTGGAAGGACGATCTGGCGAACTTCAAACGCAAGGTCGATGCCGGTGCGGATTCGGCGATCACCCAGTATTTTTTCAATGCCGACGCCTACTTCCGGTTTGTGGAAGAAACCCGGGCGATGGGCGTCGAAATTCCTGTCGTGCCGGGCATCATGCCCATCGGCAATTACGTCCAGCTGGCCCGGTTTTCGGACGCGTGCGGCGCGGAAATCCCGCGCTGGCTGCGCAAAAAACTGGAAAGCTACGGCGACGATCTGGCGTCGATCCGCGCCTTTGGCCTCGACGTGGTCACCGACCTGTGCCAGCGCCTGCTGGCCGGCGGCGCACCGGGCCTGCATTTCTACACCATGAATCAGGCGGGGCCAACCGAGACGATCTGGCGTCGCCTGGGCATTTAGGCAGCCGCGATCAGGCAGCGGCTGGCCCGGCGTAATCCCTACAGCCAGGTAATCCGCTGCTGCAAGACGGCGAGTTGCACCGCGGCGCCTCGCAGGCTGGCGGCGTCGCCGGTCGAGCCCGTCACCACGCCCTTGCCGGCCACTGGCGCGAGATTGTCGAGCTTGAAGCGGCCCTTGCCGGTCTGGTCGCGCAGAAAGCAGCTTTCGTCGAAGAACAGGCGGTCGCCGCTCGCGTCGATCTCGTCGGAATCGACCGTATCGTAACCGATGAGCCTTTTCACGTCGTCGAGGCCGGCGATTTCCACGGCGCTGACGGTTTTGAGATTGGCGTCGATGAGGTAGGCGTTCATTTCAGGCAGTCTTTCAGCGCGCTGAGGCAATAATCGATGTTTTCCTGTTTCGCCGAATATCCCATCAGGCCGATGCGCCATATCTTGCCCGCCATGTCGCCCAGGCCTGCGCCGATTTCCAGGTTGAATTCTGCCAGCAGCCTGGCGCGCACCGCCGCGTCGTCCACCCCCTCGGGCACGTAGACACTGTTGAGTTGCGGCAGGCGGGCCGATTCTTCGACCACGTATTTCAGGCCCAGCGCCTCCAGCCCGGCTTTCAGCTTTTCGTGCATGGCGCGATGCCGTGCCCAGGCGTTTTCCAGACCTTCCTCTTCGAGGATCGCCAGCGCTTCGTGCAGGCCGTACATGGGGTTGATCGGCGCCGTGTGATGGTAGGTGCGCTTGCCCGCGCTCTGCCAGTAGCCGAGCACGAGGTTGAGATCGAGGAACCAGCTCTGCACCGGCGTTTTGCGCGCCTGGATTTTGTCGATGGCCTTCTGCGAGAACGATACGGGCGACAGGCCGGGCGTGCACGACAGACACTTCTGGCTGCCGGAATACGCGGCGTCGATGCCCCATGCGTCGAGATGGATGGGCGTGCCGCCGAGGCTGGTGACGCAGTCCATGATGGTGAGCGCGCCGTGTTCCTGCGCGATTTTGGCGAGCGTTTCGGCGTCGGACTGTGCCCCGGTCGAGGTTTCGGCGTGAACAAACGCCAGCACTTTGGCGTCCGGATTGGCCTTGAACGCTTCGCGCACTTTTTCCGGCGAAACCGGCGCGCCCCACGCGTCTTCGACCGCGACGGCCACGCCACCGCAGCGTTTGACGTTTTCCAGCATCCGCCCGCCGAACACGCCATTACGGCAGACGATGACCTTGTCGCCGGGTTCGACGAGATTCACGAAACACATTTCCATGCCCGCCGAGCCGGGCGCAGAGACCGGGAAGGTCAGCGCGTTGCCGGTCTTGAATGCCATGCGCAGCATGGACTTGATCTCTTCCATCAGCGAGACGAAGGCCGGGTCGAGGTGACCGATGGTCGGGCGCGCCATCGCGGCGAGAATGCGCGGCGACACGTCGGACGGGCCGGGGCCCATGAGGATGCGCCTGGGGGGGAGGAAGGAAGTAGTCATAAACCGTGTTTTCAGTATGGAGTGAATCAAAACAAAGACTTGATTGTAGCCGCAAAGCTGGCCGGGCCGTTTCAGGCTGGGGGGGTGCCCATGAGGGGCCGCATTGCGGTGAGCAGGCTGCTGAAAAGGCGCGGGTGCGATTTTTCCTGTTCGGCCAGCATCTGCTTCATGGCGTAGCGCTGCTGCGGTCTGGCGAAGCAGGCGGGACAGTTCTCGAAGATGACCGGCAGGCCGCTGTCGGCCGCAAAGGCGCGGGTCTGGCGTTCGCGCACGTAGGCAAAGGGCCGAACGACGCGCAGGTCGCCGGCGTCGTTGAGGTAGTGCGGTGACATGGTGCGCAGCTTGCCGCCGAAGAACATCGACATCATCAGGGTTTCGGCCAGGTCGTCGAGATGCTGCGCCAGCGCGACCACATTGCAGTGCTGTTCGCGCGCTACCCGATAGAGAATGCCGCGCCGCATGCGCGAGCAGTAGGCGCAGTACGAATCGCTGTCGCGGGTCAGGGTCTTCTGCGCTTCTTCGAGGATGGGCTGCGATTCCAGAAAATAAGGCACGCCGAGTCCAGCCATGTAAGGCATGAGCGGCGACGGATCGAACTGGTCGGACTGCGGGTCGACGGTGCACGCCAGCAATTCGAATCTGACCGGCGCCTTCTGTTGCAGGTGGCGCAGCGTGTGCAGCAGCGAGAGCGAATCCTTGCCGCCGGACAGGCCCAGCAGGACGCGGTCGCCGTCGCGGATCATGCGCCAGTCGCCAATGGCGCGGCCCGCGCCGGACAGCAGCGAACGCGAGGGCCTGATCCAGGCGGGGGCGGCGTCGGCGCTCATGCGGAGAACTGCAGGGCGTGAAGTTGTGCGTAGCGGCCCTGTTTTGCCAGCAGGTCGCGGTGCGAGCCGGTTTCGACGATGCGTCCGCCTTCGAGCACGACGATGCGGTTGGCGCGTTCGATGGTGGAGAGCCGATGGGCGATGACCAGGGTGGTGCGATTCTGCATCAGCGTTTCCAGCGCGGCCTGTACGTGGCGTTCGGATTCGTTGTCGAGTGCGGAGGTGGCTTCGTCGAGGATGAGGACGGGGGCGTTCTTGAGGATGGCGCGGGCGATGGCAATTCTTTGGCGCTGGCCGCCGGAGAGCCGCATGCCGTTCTCGCCGATCACGGTGTCGAGCCTGTCGGGCAGCGCCTGGATGAAGTCCCAGGCATGCGCGGCCACGCAGGCGGCGCGGATTTCTTCGGGGGTGGCGTCGCGTTTCGTGCCGTAGGCAATGTTGTGCGCGAGGGTGTCGTTGAACAGCACCACGTCCTGCGAAACCAGGGCGATCTGCGCGCGCAGGTTCTGTAGCGCGAAGTTGCGTGTGTCAACGCCGTCGAGTTCGATCGAACCGCTGTCCGGGTCGTAAAAACGCGGCACCAGATTGGCGAGCGTGGTCTTGCCCGACCCCGAGGCGCCGACCAGTGCGACGGTCTCGCCCGGCGCGATGTCGAGGCTGACGCGATCAAGCGCCGGCTGCTCCTTGCCGGGATAGGTGAGACTCACCTCGCGCAGCGTGAGCCGGCCCTGCGCGCGTGCCACGTGGTGCGTGCCGGTATCGCGCTCCGCATCCTGATCGAGCAGGGTGAAGATGGTCTCGGAGGCAGCCAGTCCGCGCTGCATCTGGTCGTTCACCGCAGTCAGGCGCTTCAATGGCGCGAACAGCAACAGCATGGACATGAAGAAGGCCACGAAGCCGCCCACCGTGGTGGCGTCTTCGCTGGCCTGGTCGGCCGCGATGTAGACGATGATGGCGAGGGCGATGGCCGCCAGGAACTGCACCAGCGGCTCATACACGGCGTTGGCGGCCACCCGTTTCATTTCGAAGCTGCGCGCCTGGTTGGCGGCGTGCCGGAAGCGCCCCTGCTCGTAGGCTTCGCCACCGTAGAGCTTAACCACGCGATGTCCGCCGACGGCCTCGTCGACCACCTGCGTGAGTTCGCCGATGTTCTGCTGCGCCTTGCGCGACAGGCCGCGCAGGCGTTTGCTGGCGATGCGCACCACCCATAGCGTGAGCGGCGCCATGCCGAAAACGATGAGGGTGAGTTTCCAGTTCAGCCACAGCAGGTAGCCCAAAAGGCCCAGCACGGTGAGGGTGTCGCGCACCAGGGTGGTGACGGCGGTGGTGGCGGATTGCGTGACCTGGGTGACGTTGAAAGCCAGATGCGCGATCAGCTGGCCACTGGGGTTCTGGTCGAAATAACGGGTCGGCAGCGTCATCAGCTTGTCGAACATGGCGGCGCGCAGGTCCATCACCAGGCGGCTGCCGACCCAGGCCATGCAATAGGTACTGATGAAGCTGGTGACGCCGCGCACCAGAAAGAGTGCCAGCAGCAGCGCGGGAACCCAGCGGATGAAATCTTCGTTCTTGCCGACGAATCCTTCGTCGAGCAGGGGTTTGAAAAGGGCCGGCAACACGGGTTCGGTTGCGGCGGTGAGCACCAGCCCGACGATGGACAGTGCGAACATGCGCCAGTAAGGTTTGACGTAGCCGAGCAGACGACCGTACAGCTGGCGGCTGGTGGGCAGGCTCATAACAGCAGCAGGGTGGCGAGCCCGAGAAAAATGAAGAAGCCCATGCTGTCGGTGATGAAGGTGAGCAGGACCGACGAGCCGATCGCAGGGTCGCGCTTCACCCGTTCCAGGGTCAGGGGAATGAAGATGCCGGCGAGCGCGGCGACCAGCAGGTTGAGCAGCATGGCGAGCGCCATCACGCCGCCCAGGGCGGGGTTGTCATACAGCAGCCAGGCGAAGACGCCGACCACCGAGCCCCAGACCACGCCATTGAGCGTGGCGACGCCCAGTTCCTTCAGAACCAGACGGCGCGCGTTCGTGGGGGTGATGTGACCGAGCGCAAGCCCGCGGATGATGAGGGTGATGGTCTGGTTGCCGGTATTGCCGCCGATGCCGGCGATGATCGGCATGAGCGCGGCGAGCGCGGCGAGTTTTTCGATGCTGCCCTCGAACGCGCCGATCACGCGCGAAGCGACGAACGCTGTGCACAGATTGATCGCCAGCCACATCCAGCGGTTCTTGGCCGCGTTCCACACGGTGGAGAAGAGGTCTTCCTCTTCCTTCAGGCCGGCCATGGAAAGCATGTCGGCGTCGGCGGATTCGCGAATGTAGTCGACCACCGCATCGACGGTGAGACGGCCGATGAGGCGGCCGCGTGCGTCGACCACGGGGGCCATCACCAGGTCGTAGCGTTCGAAGGCCTGAGAGGCTTCGTGCGCTTCGTCTTCCGGCAGAAATTTCACGAAGTCTTCCACCATGACCGCTGCGACTGACGCTTCGGGATCGGTGGTCAGCAGCCGCTTCAGGGGCAACACGCCGATGAGCCGGTCCTGGTCGACGACAAACAGCTTGTCGAGCTGGTCGGGCAGTTCGCCGAGGCGGCGCAGATAACGCAGCGCGACCTCGATGGTGACATCCGCGCGAATGGTCACCATCTCGAAATCCATCAACGCCCCGACCGAATCTTCGGGATAGGACAACGCGGATTGCAGTCGCGCGCGCTTCTGTACGTCCAGCGTGGTCAGCAGTTCCTGGATCACGTCCTGCGGCAGGTCGGCCGCGATGTCAGCGATCTCGTCGGTATCGAGCGATTCGGCGGCGGCCAGCAGCTCGTCGCGATCCATCGTCTCGATGAGCGATTCGCGCACCGAGTCGGACACCTCGAGCAGAATCTCGCCGTCGCGTTCGGCCTTGACCTGATCCCAGACGAGCTTGCGCTCGTTGAGCGGCAGGGCCTCGAGGATGTAGGCAATGTCAGCCGGATGCAGCTGTTCCAGCTTGCGTTGCAGTTCGGAGAGGTTCTGTTTGTGGACGAGGTTTTCCACTAGATCCTGGCGCGGCCCGCCCTGCTTGTGGACGAGATCTTCCACCAGTCGCATCCGGCCGAGCAGGGTCTGCACCTGCGCGAGGTGCGTTTCGAGCGTGTCCTGCGACTGCTTTTCGTGGGTATCGATCATGGGCGGGGCCGTGGCAAGCCCCGCGATTGTAACGTGTGAATCAGCGCGGCACCCGCGCGTGATCCATGTAGCGTTTGATCAGGGCCACCCGCTTCTGGTAGGCGCGGGAACTGCGGTGATGTTCGTACCAGCGGGGGTTGGGCACCATCGCGGCGAGTTTCGCCGCCTGGTCGCGGCTGAGCAGGGCGGCGGGTTTCCGGTAATAGCGGCGCGCCGCCGCTTCCGCGCCGTAGATGCCGTTGCCCCATTCGATTACGTTGAGGTATACCTCGAGAATACGGCGCTTGCTCCAGGTGGATTCAATCATCAGGGTGATGACGGCTTCCTGGCCCTTGCGCAGGAAACTGCGTTCGCCGGACAGAAACAGGTTTTTCGCCAGTTGCTGGCTGATGGTCGAACCGCCGGCCACCAGCCGGCCTTTCTTCAGGTTTTTCTTTACCGCCGCCTCGATGCCTTCAACGTCAAAGCCCTCGTGGTCGAGGAACTTGCCGTCTTCTGCCGCAACGATGGCGCGCTTCAGGTGGATCGAGATTTTTTCGTAGGGCACCCAGTGGTGGTGCAACCCGGCGTCCGGGTTTTTTTCCTGCTGCTGCGCGAGCCCTGCCGACATGAAGGCGGTCGAGGTCGGATTGTGGTCGATCCACCAGAGCACATGGGCAAAAAGCCAGGCCTGGTAGAGCAAAACCAGGGCCGCCAGCGTCAGCAGCAGATTGCGCGTCCAGCGCAGCAAGCCAAGGATCATGCGCGCAGGCCCGCGATGACCGGCGCCGTGTCGGGGCGCACGCCGCGCCATACGTAGAAGGCCTCGGCGGCCTGCTCCACCAGCATGCCCAGGCCGTCGGCCGTGGCTGCGCCGCATTCGCGCGCCAGGGCGAGAAACGGCGTGTCACGGCCGTACATCATGTCGTAGGCCAGCGTGCGCGGCGAGAAAATCGCGCGTGAAACCGGCGGCAGGTCGCCGGCCAGGCTCGCCGACGTGGCGTTGATCACCGCGTCAAAGGCGGTGTCCGGTTCGGCAAAGCCGGTGCCGCTGACCCGGCCATCGAACAGGGCGGCAAGGGCAACCGCCTTGTCGACCGTGCGGTTGGCGACGACGAGGTGTGCCACACCGGCATCGAGCAAGGGGCCGATCACGCCGCGGGCCGCGCCGCCGGCACCCAGCAGCAGGATGCGCGCGCCGGCGAGTTCGACCCGCAGATTGCGGGTGAGGTCGGCAACCAGCCCGGCCCCATCGGTATTGTCCCCTGTAATGTCGGCACCATCGAGCAACAGGGTGTTGACAGCGCCAGCGAGGCTGGCGCGCGGGGTTCGGGCGGCGGCGAGCCGGAAGGCTTCTTCCTTGAACGGTACGGTTACATTGGCCCCGCGCCCGCCGTGCGCCATGAAGTCGGCAAGGCTGGCCGCAAATCCGTCCAGCGGAGCGAGGATGGCTTCGTAGCTCAGTGTCTCGCCGGTCTGCCGGGCGAACGCGGCATGGATCTGCGGCGATTTGGAATGCGCGATGGGGTGTCCGAAAACAGCGTAGCGGTCGATCATGGGCGCGATTCTAACCGCGCCCGCGACAACTCAGCGTTGTTGCCAGGGCAGGCCGCGCTGCTTCCAGCCGTTGAGGCTGGCGCGATGACCGCTGGCTTTGTCGAGATCGCCTTCAAAGCCTTCAAGAATGTTGTAGCAGCCGCCCCGCCCCGCTGCCGCACACGCCGCAGCAGCAAAATGTGAACGATGGCCGCTGCGACAGATGAACAGGAGCAAGGATTCCGGATCGGTCGCCTGTTTCAGCTGGGCAAGGAAATGCGGATTCAGGACCCAGCCTGGCCAGGATTGCCATTCCACGTGAACCGCCCCCGGCACCGTGCCGACCAGTTCCAGTTCGGCGTGCGAGCGCACATCGACCAGCCGTGTGCCCGGCGCCAGGTCCAGCAGCTCGTAGGCTTCGTGCGGCAGCAAGGCTCCGGCGTAGGCGAGATTGAGCGTCTCGCGGCGGCTGTGCGCGGTATCGAGCAATTCGGTGATGCGCCCCATATCAGTTTTCCCCCTTTGTAGGCAGTATATGAAGCAAACAGGCCACCGCAATCGCGCGCACCATTTAAGTGCGTCCTCGCGTCAAAACGCACCACTATTGTGCTTGTATGCCTGGGGCCGGACATGGCTTGCTTGCCCGGGGCCTTGTGGCACAATGCCGGTCGACCTGTTTTGTTGCATGGCACGGTTGCTGCTAAAGGGCTTTTCGTGTGACGCTTCCGCGTCGAACATCCGAGCGCCGGACAACGTCGTCATTTCATTCATTCAGTTATCTAGGAGATCCAGCATGGTCGTGGCCGATGTCATCAAGAAAATCCAGGACGAGGAAATCAAATTCGTCGACCTGCGTTTCACCGACACCCGGGGCAAGGAGCAGCACGTTTCAATTCCCTCGCGCATCGTGACCGAAGAGTGGTTCGAAGACGGCCACCCCTTCGATGGCTCGTCGATCGCCGGCTGGAAAGGCATACAGGCTTCCGACATGCTGCTCAAGGCCGACCCGGATTCGGCCTACGTCGACCCCTTTTTCGACGAGCCCACCCTGAATATGACCTGCGACGTGATCGAGCCGTCCGACGGCAAGGGTTATGAGCGCGATCCGCGGTCGGTCGCCAAGCGCGCCGAGGCTTACCTCAAGTCGACCGGCATCGCCGACACCGCCTATTTCGGCCCCGAGCCCGAGTTCTTCATCTTCGATTCGATCACCTGGCACGACAACATGTCGGGTTGCGGCGTGCAGATCAATTCGGAAGAAGCCGCCTGGTCGTCGGCCGAGAAATTCGAGAACGGCAATACCGGCCACCGCCCCGGCATCAAGGGCGGCTATTTCCCGGTGCCGCCGGTCGACAGCCTGCAGGACATCCGCGCCGCGATGGTGCTGGCGCTGGAAGAGGCCGGCATTCCGGTCGAGGTGTTCCACCACGAGGTGGCGACCGCCGGCCAGTGCGAGATCGGTACCGTGTTCAACACGCTGACCAAACGCGCCGACTGGACGCAGACACTGAAATACATCGTGCAGAACGTTGCCCACGCCTACGGCAAGACCGCGACCTTCATGCCCAAACCCATCGTCGGCGACAACGGCTCCGGCATGCACGTGCACCAGTCGTTGTGGAAAGACGGCAAGAACCTGTTTGCTGGCGACGGCTACGCCGGCCTGTCGGAACTGTGCCTGTACTACATCGGCGGCATCATCAAGCACGCCAAGGCGCTGAACGCGATCACCAACCCGTCGACCAACTCGTACAAGCGTCTGGTG
>JAIWOL010000155.1 GCA_020216925.1 Thiobacillus sp.
GGCGCTGGGCGCACAGGCGCTGCTGCC
Organism: Thiobacillus sp.; assembly: GCA_020216925.1. Lineage (GTDB taxonomy): Bacteria > Pseudomonadota > Gammaproteobacteria > Burkholderiales > Thiobacillaceae > Thiobacillus. The sequence goes on from JAIWOL010000155.1 coordinate 28, forward strand.
GGCGCCGCTGGCCGCCGGCCTGGCCGGAATCGCGGCGCTCGCCCACGCAGTCCGGCTGGCGGGCTGGTACACCCCGCGTTACCGGGCTGTGCCGCTGCTCTGGATCCTGCATCTGGGCTACGCCTGGATCGTCGCGGGTTTTGCGCTCACGGCGCTGGCCGCTCTGGGCGTCGTGCCCGGCTCGCTCGCCACCCATGCCTTCACCGCCGGCGCCATGGGCAGTCTCACGCTCGGCATGATGGCCCGGGTAGCGCTCGGCCACACCCGCCGTCCGCTCGAAATCGGCGCGCTCATGGTCGCGGCGTTCTGGCTGCTGACGGCCGCCGCGATCGTGCGCGTGTTCGGCCCGCTGTGGCCGGCCCTCTCGACGGCCGCGCTGCACGTCGCCGGGGGGCTGTGGAGTCTGGCTTTCGCCTTGTTCGTCTATCGTTACCTGCCGCTGCTGCTGCGTCCGCGGATCGACGGCAAGCCGGGCTGACGATGACCGTCCCCGCGCGCGCGGCCGCCAAGGCGGACAGCGGCAGCATCCCATGCGCGGCACACCACGCATCAGCATCGTGCAATGCCTGCCGCAAACCCGGGTTGCCGAACCGGCAAGGCAAGGCCGCGCCGCCGCGGTCGACCTGCGCCGGCTATTCCGTTACCGCATGCGGCGAGCGCCACTCGCGGCAGATGCGCAGGGTCTGCGCCTTGGCCAGCGGTTCGCCGGTCAGGCCGCAATGCGCGCGCCGGCCATCCGGCTGGAAATGCGCGCAACGCGCGCACACGCCGAATGCGCGCTGACCGTTGAGGCGCTGCAGGCCGGCCAGCAGGCCGCGCAGGCCCGATTCCAGGGTCGCGGCATCGAGCGGCAGCGTCGTCAGCGCAGTTTCCAGACGCGTAATCCAGCTTTCGCGCAGCAGCGCGCGGGCGGACGGCGTCAGCCCCAGATGCACCCGCCGGCCATGACGCGCATCCGATTCCCTGACCAGCAAGCCCTTCCGCTCCAGCACCGCCAGCGTCTGCGACACGGTGCCGCGCGTCACCCCGAAATACTCGGCGACTGCTATCGGCATGTCGCTGTAGCGGTTGGCGCGCGACAGGTAGCTCAACACCTGCACGTGGATAGGCAGCAAGCCGTGGCGCGCGGCGTCGTCGCGCACCGACTGGTGGATGAGCGCGCCAAGGCGTTCGAGAAGAAGGGCATTGTGCTGCATCGGAATAATGTATCGCCTCGAATCATGACTTGACAAGCCGCAATGCTGGTCTCTAATCACTAATGCATCGACTCGATGCATTAAACCCGTAATGGAACAATCAAGGAGACCTGCATGAACAGAATGACGAACAGAATCCTGGGCAGCCTCGCCCTGCTGGCGGCCGCGGCGCCTGCCGGTGCCGCCGACCCGGTACCCTATCCCGCGGGCTATCGCGACTGGCATCACGTCAAGAGCATGGTCATCGCCGAAGGCCACCCGCTGTTCGACGCCTTCGGCGGCATCCATCATCTCTACGCCAACCCGAAGGCGGTGCAGGGCTATCGCCGGGGCTTTTTTCCCGATGGCGCGGTGATCGTGTTCGACCTGCTCGACGCGACCCATGCCGGCGCCGCCATCACCGAAGGCCCGCGCAAGGTCGTCGGCGTGATGCACAAGAACGCGCGCAAGTATGCCGCCACCGGCGGCTGGGGCTTCGAGGGCTTCGCGGGCGACTCCAGGACCAAGCGCGTGGTCGGCAACGACGCGGCCAGCGCCTGCTTCAGCTGCCACGCCCCGCAGAAAGACCGCGATTACGTATTCAGCAGCCTGCGCGACCGGAACTGAGGGCCCGCCGGCGCGGCCGGCGCTCAGGCCGCCGGCTTTATCGCCACCAGATCGATCAGCGCCGACTGGCCGTGGTGCTGGGCGCCTTCGCTGATGTGCGCCTCGTAGTCGGCGAGATGCTGCATGTCCCAGTCGCCGAACCAGCGTTCGAGGTCGGCGCGGGTGTAGAGATTGGCCGGGTTGGACGGCCCGCCAGTGCCGAACTCGATCTGTTTCGGCGTATAGCCCTGCAGGATCAGCGTGCCGCCCGGTCTGAGGCTGCGGCGGATGCCTTCGATGATGCGGTCGCGTTCGGGCGGCGGGCTGAACTGGATGAAGATCGCGACGATCACATCGTAGGCCGCGTCGGGCCAGCGCCAATGCAACAGGTCGGCCTGTTCGAATTCCACCTGCACGCCGCGCCCGGCGGCCAGCCGGGCAGCCTTTGCCAGGGCCACGGGTGAAAAATCGATGGCGTGAACCCGGAGGCCCTGCTGGGCGAGCCACACGCCGTTGCGTCCTTCGCCGTCGGCAACGGCGAGCGCGCGCTGGCCAGGCTTCAGTCTCTGCGCCTGACTGGCGAGGAAGGCGTTGGGCGCGGTACCGAAGACGTATGCCTCGGTGGCGTAGCGCGTGTTCCAGAATTCGAAGCTCACGCGGGCATCACCTGGCGTTGGCCGCGAGCAGGCGTTCGAGTTGCGCGGCCGGCACCATGCCGGGCAAGCGCACGCCGTTGGCAAAGAAAAGGGTGGGCGTGCCGCCTACGCCAAGTTTGTTGCCGAGCGCCACGGTGGCATCGACCGGGTTGGGGCATTTGCCATCGTTGCCGGGCACGCTGCCTTTGGTGATGTAGTCGTCCCAGGCACGGTTGCGGTCGGGTGCGCACCAGATCTGCTTCGAGATTTGCACGGCTTTGGGATGCAGGCCTTCGATGGGGTAGAGGAAGGTGTAGACGGTGAGGTTGTCGACCTTGGCCAGCTCGGCTTCAAATTTGCGGCAGAAGGGACAATCGACGTCGGAGAACACCACCAGCTTGCGTTCGCCCTTGCCCTTGACGGTCTTGATGGCATTGTTGAGAGGGAAGACATTCCAGTCCACGGCCTGCAATTTGGCGAGCCGGTCCTGGGTGAGGTTGCGGCGGGTCTTGAGGTCGATCACGTCGCCTGCAAACACGAACTGGCCTTTGGCGTCCATGTAGATCAGCTGGCCGTCGAGGTAAACCTCGAACAGGCCGCTGTAAGGCGTTTTCTTGATCGAGCTGATCTGCGCACCGGGAAAGCGCTCGGTAAGCGCCTTGCGCACGACCGTCTCGCTGGCCTGCGCGCCGGTTGCCGCCATCAAGCCCAGGGCCAGGGCCATGCCAGCCCAACGTGTTTTGCGATTCATGTACTGCTCCAGGTTCAGTTGATAAAGATTCACGACATTGCTGCGCGCACCAGCACCGTCTTGAGCGGCGCGAGGCGGTCGACGAGCGACATGCCGGCGTTGCGCAGCCAGCCGGCGCGTGCATCCGCAAACAGATGATGCAGGCCATGCGTGACAGCCTGCATGCGCGCGATGGGTTCGGCGCGCAGGCGGGCGTATTGCGCCAGCACGCGGGGATCGCCCGGGTGCGCGCGACGAAACTCGGCCAGCACCGCCGCCAGGGCCTGCGCATCGCCCAGGCCCAGGTTCACGCCCTGTCCTGCCAGGGGATGCACGCCGTGTCCGGCGTCGCCGACCAGTGCCACGCCGGGCGCATCCAGCGACTCGACCCGCATCAGCCGCAGCGGATACGCGGCGGCGGGCGTGAGGCTCGCGAGTTCGCCCAGTTTGTCGCGCCCGGCCTCGCGCACGCGCTCGGCCAGTTCCGCCGGATTGCAGGCGGTCAGTGTTTCGGCGTGCGCCGGCGAGGTTGACCAGACCATGGACATGCGGGTTCCGGGCAGCGGCAGGAATGCCAGCACCTCCCCGCCCATGAACCACTGGTAGGCTGTGCCCCGGTGCGACCGGGCGCAGTCGAAATTGGCGACCACGCCGCTTTGTTCGTAGGCCCAAGTGGCGGACGCGATGCCGGCCCAGTCGCGCACGCGCGAATGCGCGCCATCGGCAGCGACGACCAGCTGGGCGGCCAGTACCTGGCCATCCGTCAGCGTGATGTGGGTATCGAGGCCGTCACGCGCCATGACGGCGATATCGGCGGGGCAATGCAGCGCCACCTCGCCCTGGTCGGCCAGCGTGTCCCACAACGCCTGTTGCAGACGGCTGTTCTCGAAGATGAACGCCAGTTGCGCGGCACCCGCCGCATAGGCATCGAGCCGCAGACTGCCGCCGGCGTCCCCCGCCACGTCCATGCGGAATACCGGCTGTACGCGCGCGGCATCGAGACGGCTCCATGCGCCCAGTCCGGCGAGCCAGCGCTGGTTGGCGGGAGTAAGCGCATAGATGCGCGTATCCCAGTCCTCGCCCGGCGGGCGGGGTGTGGCTCGTTCGATCAGCGCCACGCGCAGACCCTGACGCGCCAGCGCGAGTGCAGCGGCCGCCCCCACCAGTCCGGCACCGACGACGACGGCCTGATAGCGCTGGAAACTCATCCGCGCGCCCCGAACATCATGCGGCGCGCGACAAAATTTTTCAGCGGCGGCAGCGCTTCCAGCGTCAGCAGCCCAAGACCGCGCGCGTGGCGCAGCAGCGCAAAGTCGTTGGAAAACGCGCGCACCAGAAAATCGGTAAAGCCCAGTCCGCCGGCCACGTCGGCGCGCCGGCCGCGTGCATAGGCAGCCAGCATGGCGGCGCTGCCAAGCGCGTTGGGCGGCACATCGGCACAGGCCAGCGCCAGCTCGAAGGCATCGCGCAGGCCCAGGTTGAATCCCTGCCCGGCCACCGGGTGCAGGGTTTGCGCGGCGTTTCCGATGCGCACCACGCGCGCGCCGGCCTCACTGCCGGCGTAGCGCATCATGAGCGGAAACACCTTGCGCGGCCCGGCTTGCAGAAACCGTCCCTGGCGCCCCCCAAAGTGGGCATGCAGCGCGTCGAGGAAAGCCGGGTCATCGAGTCTGCGCAGCCGTTCGGCCACGTCGGGATGCGCCGTCCACACCAGGCCGTAGCGGTCGTGCCTGGGAAGGAGCGCGACCGGGCCGTCCGGAGTGAACCGTTCATAAGCCTGGTGGGCGTGCGGCCGTTCGGTGCGCACGTCGCACACCAGCGCCATCTGCGCGTAGTCGCGGTGGAATTTCGCCGTGGCTGCGGCGAGGCTGCGGCCGCCGTCGGCCACCACGGCCAGCGCGGTGCGGCGCGCCCCCGCCGCAGTCATGACTGCGGCGGCATCGTTGCCGGCCTGCACGGCTTCGACCGCCACGCCGTATTCCACCGGCACCGCGGCTTCGTGCAGCGCCTGCTTGAGGGCAGCGGTGAGCGTGGCGTAGGACAGCACATAGCCCAGGGCGGGCACGTCGAGTTCGGCGGCGTCGAGCCGGGTCGCGCCCAGTGCGCCGCGTTGCGATATGTGGATGCGGGCGATGGGCGTCACGTCGGCGAGCCGTTGCCACACGCCCAGCCGCGACAGGATCAGCTGCGCGCCGTGCGACAGCGCGAGGGTGCGACCGTCAGCGGGCGCGTTTTCGGGACCGGCTTCGAGCACGCGCGCCGGGATGTCCTGCTGCGCGAGCGCGAGGGCACACACGGCGCCCACCGGCCCCGCGCCGACAATCAGCGGCGTCAGCCCTGCATCCATGTTTCGATCTCGCTCACGGTCTTGGGCGGTGAAGTCAGCACGTCAGCGCCGCTTGCTGTCACGGCCACGTCGTCCTCGATGCGGATGCCGATGTTGTGGAACGCGGCCGGCACGTCGTCGGCCGGGCGGATGTAGAGGCCGGGTTCGACGGTGAGTACATTGCCCGGCAGCAGCGGGCGCCAGTCGCCGTCGCGCTTGTATTCGCCGGCATCGTGCACGTCCAGCCCCAGCCAGTGGCCGGTGCGATGCATGTAGAAACGGTTGTACGCATTCGATTCGATGAGGCCGTCCACCTCGCCCTTGAGCAGGCCCAGATCGACCATGCCCTGCGTCAGCACGCGCACCGCCGCATCGTGCGGCGCAATCCAGGCAGCCCCGGGACGCACGGCGGCGATGGCGGCGGTCTGCGCGGCGAGCACGATTTCGTAGGCGTCTTTTTGCGCCGCAGAAAATTTGCCGTTGACCGGAAAGGTGCGGGTGATGTCGGACGCGTAGCCATCGAGTTCGCAGCCTGCGTCGATGAGCAGCAGATCGCCGTCGCGCAATGTATCGCGGTTGGCAACGTAGTGCAGCACGCAGGCGTTGCCGCCGCCGGCGACGATGCTGGCGTAAGCCGGGGCCTGCGCGCCGCCGGCGCAGAAGGCGTGCAGCAGTTCGGCCTCGACTTCGTATTCGCGGCGGCCGGGTCGGGTAGCGCGCATGGCGCGGCGATGCGCCTCGGAGGCGATGGCGGCCGAGCGCCGCATCACATCGAGCTCGTGCGCATCCTTGACCAGCCGGAGTTCGTCCAGGCAGGTGCGCACGTCGAGCAGTTCCGCAGGGGCGGCGATGCCCTGCCGGGCCTTGCCGCGCACGGCATTCAGCCAGCCCAGCATGCGGGCATCCCAGGCCGGGCTGTCGCCGATGGCCCAGGCCAGCCGCGCCCGGTTGCCCAGCAGATCGGGCAGGCGCGCATCGAGCTCGGCGATGGCGTGCGCCTCGTCGAAGCCGAAGGCGGTTTGCGCCGCCGCCGGACCGTAGCGGAAGCCGTCCCAGATTTCGCGCGTCTCGTCCTTGTCGCGGCAGAACAGAATGGCACGCGGGCTCATCCCGCCCACCACGACCAGCACCGCTTCCGGTTCGGTAAAGCCGGTGAGGTGATAGAAATAGCTGTCGAAGCGGTAGGGATAATGCGTGTCGCGGTTGCGCACGGCTTCAGGCGCGGTGGCGACGACCGCGATGCCGTCGCCCAGCCAGTCGGCCAGCCGGGCACGGCGGGCGGCGTGGGACGCGAGATTGAGCGGAGCGGGTTCAGGCATGGGAGAGGCTTTCGTCGAGTTGGCGCAGACGTTCGGGCGTGCCTACATCGACCCAGCGGCCGCTGAAATGTTCACCCGAAACCCGTCCGGCGTCGATGGCCAGCCGCAGCAGGGGCGCGAGCGCCGCGCGCTCGCCTGCTGGCGTGGCGTCGAACAGGCTGCGATGGTAGACGCCGATGCCCGAAAACGTGTAGCGGAAAGGGTGCGGCGTGAGCGGAGAATCGCCATTTCTGACACGCCCCCGGTCCAGCACGAAATCACCCTTGCAGTGGTGGGCGGGGTTGTCGACCAGCACCAGGTGGGCGCGGTCGCCGGCAGACGTCAGGCGCGCGCGGGGCGCATCGGCCCGCGCAAAATCATACTCGCACCAGATATCGCCGTTGACCACCACGAAACTCTCGCAGCCGATGAGCGGCAGGGCGGCGGCAATGCCGCCCGCCGTTTCCAGCGCGCCGATCTCGCGCGAATAGTCGATGCGCACCCCCCATGCCGCGCCGTTGCCCAGCGCCGCCTCGATCTGGTGTCCCAGATGCGCGTGGTTGATCACGATGTGGGTATAGCCGGCGGCGCGCAGTCGTTCGATATGCCACACGATCAGCGGTTTGCCGCCCGCCACCAGCAAGGGCTTAGGCGTGTGGTCGGTAAGCGGCCGCATGCGCTCGCCTCGTCCGGCGGCGAGAATCATGGCGGTCGCGGTCAAAACGTATACCCCACTTTCAGCTCCCGCTGCTCCAGCCCATCCAGCAGATACAGCATTGGCTTCAGTTCGTCATAACGCTCGCACACCTTGCGCAGATAGTGCATCACCCGCGGCATGTCTTGCAGATAGCCGTCCTTGCCGTCACGGTGATACAGCCGGGCAAAAATCCCCAGCACCTTGATGTGGCGCTGCGCGCCCATCCATTCGAAATCGCGCCAGAACTCGCCGAAATCGGCCCGCACCGGCAGATGTGCGGCACGCGCCTTTTCCCAGTAGCGGATCACCCAGTCGAGCTGCTGTTCCTCGTCCCACTGGATGTATGCGTCGCGGTAAATCGAGACGAGATCGTAGGTGATGGGGCCGTAGACGGCGTCCTGGAAGTCGAGGATGCCGGGGTTGGGCTCGGCGACCATGAGGTTGCGCGAATGCCAGTCGCGGTGGACGTAGACCTGCGGCTGGGCAAGGTTGTTGGCCAGAATGCGTTCGAAGAGTTTGTCGAGCAGCGCCTGCTGCTCGGCAGTCATCGTCACGCCCAGATGCCTGCCGACATACCACTCGGGAAAAAGCATCAATTCCCGCTTCAGCAGGGCACGGTCGTACTGCGGCAGCACGCCAGGCCGGCTGGCCTGCTGGATGCGGATGAGGGCGTCGTTCGAGGCGAGATACAGCTCGCGGGCGCGGGCCGGGCCGGCCGCAGAATCGGAGAGCGCCGCCAGATAGGTGGTATTGCCCAGATCCGTCAGCAGCAGAAAGCCCTGTTCCAGATCCTGCCCCAGCACCTGCGGCACATGCACGCCGGCGTCGGCGAACAGGCGGGCAACCGTCACGAAGGGCCGGCAGTCCTCGTGCGCCGGCGGAGCGTCCATCACGATATAATCGCGGGCTTGCGCCGTGCCTTGATTGAATCTGACGCGAAAATAGCGGCGAAAACTGGCGTCGGACGAAGCGGGGGCGATATCGAAAGCCCCCTCGCCCAGTTGCGACGCTGCCCAGTTCTGTAAAGCCTGCAAACGATCCACGACCCGACACTCCGAATAACCCGACAACCTGCGGATTCTACCCTTTTGTTCACCTTGCCCGGCCTTGCATTCGTCGTGCTGCTGCTGTCCACCTGGGGGGCCGCAGCGCAAGGTCTCGCCTTGAAAAAGGATGTCGAGCTGCGGGGTTCGGCGGCAGCCGGCAAGGATGGCCCCTTGTTCCTCACGGCGGACATGATCGAATCGACTGCGCCGAATGTCGTCGAAGCCAGCGGAAAAGTCGAGGCGCGGCAAAACGGCATGAATTTCTACGCCAGCTGGCTGCGCTACGACACCACGCTCAACAGCCTGGATGCACGCGGCCAGGTGCGGCTCGAAGAGTCGGCGCTGCGGGTCCGGGGCGAATCGCTCAAGTTCAATCTCGACACCTACGCCGGCGAGCTGATCAAGCCGGTTTACCAGTTACCGGAGCGGCAAAGCCGGGGCGCAGCCGAGCGCATCGATTTCATCGATCGCGACCGTTTCCATATGCAAGACGCAACCTACACCACCTGCCCGGTCGACAACGACGACTGGTTCCTCAAGGTGGATGCGCTCGACATCGACCAGGGCCGCAACGTGGGCACCGCGCGCAACGCCTCGCTGCGTTTTCTTGGCGTGCCCATCCTCTACACGCCCTGGATGGATTTTGCGCTCAACGACGAACGCAAGTCCGGCGTGCTGGCCCCCACCTTTGGCACCACCGAGCGCAGCGGCCTCGACATTCTGGTGCCTTATTACCTCAACCTCGCCCCCAACTACGACGCCACCCTCTACCCGCGCCTGCTGTCCAAGCGCGGCGTGCAGCTGGGCGCGGAGGTTCGCTACCTGCTGCCCGACCTGGCCGGCGAAAACCGCTTCGAATACCTGCCCGACGACAACAAGGCCAAGCGTTCGCGCTGGAGCGTGGCGCTGAAAAACGAATACCGCATCAGCGACCGCACGCAGGCGGGCATGAACTTCAACCGGGTGTCCGACGACGATTATTTCCGCGATCTGTCGAATCTGATCGCCGTCACCTCGCAGACACATGTCTCGCAGGAAGCCTGGTTCGTCACCCAGCGCGCAAACTGGCATGCCGATCTGCGCGCACAGCGCTTTCAGACCCTGCAGGACTCCACTGCCGCGCCGGTGGAGGAGCCCTACGACCGTCTGCCGCAGGCCCGGCTGGGCATGGCCTACAACCTGCCCTACGGCCTGGAATTCCGCCTCGACGCCGAAGCCACGCACTTCGCGCACAGCAGCAAAACCGAAGGCACCCGCGCCCTGGCCTACCCCACGCTGCGACTGCCGCTCACCAATTCGTTCGGTTTTCTCACCCCGCAGATCGGCTGGCACAGCAGCTACTATGCGCTCGACAGCAGCGCGCCGGTCGCGCGGATTTCGCGCAACCTGCCCATCTTCAGTCTCGACAGCGGCGTGGCCTTCGAACGGCCTTTCGAGTTTGCCGGCGACAGTTTCACCCA